>NZ_JBFSRZ010000004.1:0-149630 GCF_041466065.1 Vibrio sp. 10N.239.312.C11 | reverse complement strand
CCGATAGTACCAACGTTTACGTGCGGTTTCGTACGTTCAAATTTTTCTTTAGACACAATCGTGTTCCTTCCTAGTTATGATTCGCCACGTTCATTATTGAGCGAGACGCGCCAGAAATTGCTATTTTATGCGCCAACTCTCGTTAGCGCAATATTTGGACGCATTGTTCTTTCAAAAAATGAAAAAAATGCGTCCCTTTTGTTTAACCACGCTCTGCAATGATTGCATTAGCAACATTTTTTGGCACTTCAGCGTACTCACTAAACTCCATAGAGTAAGAAGCACGACCTTGTGTCGCAGAACGTAAATCAGTTGCGTAACCGAACATGACAGACAACGGAACTTGTGCACGAATTATCTTCAGGCCAGCTGTCCCCTCGTCCATACCTTCGATGATGCCGCGACGACGGTTAATATCGCCAACAACGTCACCCATCCAGTCTTCTGGAGTAGTTACTTCAACTTTCATCATAGGCTCAAGCAAAACTGGTTGCGCTTCTAGTGCACCCGTTCTGAAAGCCATAGAGGCAGCGATTGTAAACGCCATCTCACTTGAATCTACTTCATGGTAAGAACCATCATATAGTGTAGCTTTGATATCCAAAACTGGATAGCCCGCTAATACACCATTGTTCATTTGCTCTTCAACGCCTTTAGCGACAGAGGTAATGAACTCTTTTGGTACGATACCATTGGCAATTTCATCTACGAAGACAAAGCCTTCACCGGCTTCTGATGGTTCCAGTTTCAGCCACACGTGACCGTACTGTCCTTTACCACCATGTTCGCGGATAAATTTACCTTCAGCTTTCGCTGTACCACGAATGGTTTCACGATAAGCGACTTGCGGATTACCAACGTTGCAGTTCACACTGAATTCACGCTTCATGCGGTCAACGATGATATCTAAGTGCAGTTCACCCATACCAGAGATTAGTGTCTGGCCAGTCTCGTCATCCGTTTCAACACGGAACGATGGATCTTCTGCCGCTAGCTTACCTAACGCGATAGTCATTTTATCTTGATCAGCTTGAGAGCGAGGCTCTACAACGATCTGAATAACTGGATCTGGGAATTCCATACGTTCAAGAACAATTTTATGGTTCTGATCACATAGAGTTTCACCAGTAGTAACATCTTTAAGGCCGATAATGGCTGCGATGTCACCTGCTCGTACTTCTTTTACTTCTTCACGCTTGTTTGAGTGCATTTGAACAATGCGCCCTAAACGTTCACGTTGTTTCTTCACAGAGTTGTAAGCTGTTTTACCGCTTTCAACAACACCAGAGTAAACACGGATGAAAGTTAAAGTACCAACAAATGGGTCTGTTGCAATTTTAAATGCTAGCGCTGAGAACGGTTCTTTGTCGTCTGCATGACGCTCTGCTTCGTTCTCGTCTTCATCGATACCTTTAATTGCAGGTACATCGACAGGAGAAGGAAGGAAGTCAACAACTGCATCTAGAACAGCTTGTACACCTTTGTTTTTGAATGCACTACCACATGTAGCAAGTACGATTTCATTATTAAGGGTACGAGTACGAAGACCTTGTTTGATTTCAGCTTCTGTTAGTTCACCTTCTTCAAGGTACTTATCCATCAGCTCTTCATTTGCTTCTGCAGCAGCTTCAACAAGTTCTGTACGATATTCTTCAGCCATTTCTTGCATGTCTGCAGGAATATCTTCGTACGTGAAAGTCATGCCTTGGTCAGCTTCGTTCCAGTTAATCGCCTTCATCTTGATAAGATCGACAACGCCTTGGAAGTTTTCTTCAGCACCAATGTTCAGTTGAATTGGAACAGGAGTTGCGCCTAGGCGATCCTTGATCTGTTCAACTACACGCAAGAAGTCTGCGCCTGTACGGTCCATTTTATTAACGAAAACCATACGTGGAACTTGGTACTTATCAGCTTGACGCCATACAGTCTCTGACTGAGGTTCAACACCAGATGAGCCACAGAACACAACAACTGCACCATCAAGCACACGCAGAGAACGTTCTACTTCGATTGTGAAGTCAACGTGCCCCGGAGTGTCGATGATATTAATACGGTGGTCAGAGTACTGAGCTTCCATACCACGCCAAAACGTAGTAGTTGCTGCTGAAGTGATCGTAATACCGCGCTCTTGCTCTTGCTCCATCCAATCCATGGTTGCTGCACCATCGTGAACTTCGCCGATTTTGTGAGAAAGACCGGTATAGAACAGAATACGTTCACTTGTGGTTGTTTTACCTGCATCTACGTGAGCAACGATACCGATATTACGGTATTGCTCAATAGGAGTTTTACGAGCCACGGTTGAATCCTCTTATTAGAGACTTAGGGACTATTGCTATGTCTAGATTATGCGTTAAAAGCGATACTTCGCTAAAAAGTGCTTGCCCTAGAAATAGCAATAGTTCCTAGCATAAGCATAGGAACTAAAGAAGTGCTGCAAGGAAACTTGCAGCACTAAAAAGGTATTACCAGCGGTAATGTGCGAACGCTTTGTTTGCGTCAGCCATACGGTGAACGTCTTCACGTTTCTTAACCGAAGTACCTTTGTTCTCAGACGCGTCTAACATTTCAGCAGCTAGGCGTTGAGCCATAGATTTTTCACCACGCTTACGCGCAGCTTCAACTACCCAACGCATAGCAAGAGCGTTACGGCGAACCGGACGAACTTCTACAGGTACTTGGTAAGTTGAACCACCCACACGGCGAGATTTAACTTCTACCGCTGGACGAACATTTTCAAGAGCTTCTTCAAATACAGCTAAGTGATCTTTACCAGATTTCTCAGCCATAACTTCTAGTGCAGTGTAAACAATCTTCTCTGCAGTAGATTTTTTTCCGTCAACCATAAGGATGTTAACGAATTTTGCCAGCAGCTCAGATTTGAACTTAGGATCTGGAAGGATCTTACGCTGGCCTATTACGCGACGACGTGGCATGGAATTTCTCCGTTGTCTTCTTCAGGTTTTTTCCAAAACTTTTCAGAATAATAAATAAATAGTGTTTGGCCTTACTTAACGCTTTCTTTTAAAAAAAGACGCATTAAGACTTAGGACGTTTCACACCATACTTAGAACGACCTTTCTTACGGTCGTTAACGCCTGCACAGTCAAGTGCACCGCGAACAGTGTGGTAACGCACACCTGGTAAATCTTTAACACGACCACCACGGATAAGAACAACACTGTGTTCTTGAAGGTTATGACCTTCGCCGCCGATGTATGAAGTAACTTCAAAGCCGTTAGTTAGACGAACACGACATACTTTACGTAGTGCTGAGTTCGGTTTTTTTGGAGTAGTAGTATATACGCGAGTACATACACCACGTTTTTGTGGGCACGCTTCTAGTGCAGGCACGTTGCTTTTAACAACCTGCTTTACACGAGGAGTACGTACCAACTGGTTAATAGTTGCCATTAACTAGCTCCTGATTTACTTGAAAGTAAGCTTGATGAAAAATCTAGCCCTATTACACATAGTGTAAATAGGGACGCAAAATTCTATTCAGCAGTGGGATGTGTGTCAAGAAATATACAGATCTTTTTTAGCCGTCTAGAGCTCAGGATGGTCTTTTTTTAACCACACTGATAAAATGCAGCTACCAAGTGACTGATTTGTCGTTCAAAACAGTCAGTTTTACGAATCCATCGAAGTCCACTTGTTCCAGAGTGCTTGAAGCAAGTTGTTGTAAACCTCGACTATAAAGATCTGTTTTTAATACCGACACATGTTTAACGGTTGAGATTTGATTGAATAACTCATGATTTGGAAGGCAAACATACACCGCATCTTCAACCAAAAGGATATGGTCCTTTTGTTGCGAGTACATCAATGCAAGCTTGAGTTTGTCTACTGATTTTACAATATGAAGCATAACGTTCCCTAGAAAGTCAGTATTTTTTTGCTCTGAGCTAACTTCTGCGTCAACTCATTCATTTCTAGCGCAGTCACATCGATCAGTAAGTTATCAGTCGAGAGACCAAACTGATTGAGGCTATGTTGACACACGTAAACCTGCTCGATGTCGTAGAGGTCCATAAGCTTGAATGCAGAAATATAGTCACGTGATAAGGATTCATCAGGCTGTTGCGCTTTGAGAAGCTGTGTAACGCCATCACCGACAAAGAATACGCTAATGTCTTCACTGTAAGCTGAAGCCGCTAACAATGCGTCTAGCCCTTCCCTACCCGCAGCCGTTGTATGAGGAAAGCTGTTAAATATAAATGCTAATGTGCTCAAAACTGGACAACCCTATCTTGCGTCAGAAGTGCTTCAGATAAACTCCCTAAGCCAGCTTGGGTAAACCCTGTCGCCAAGTTAGATGCACTTAATTGATGTTGCGCCGCTTCTTCAGTGCTGATAACTCCACGCCTTAGCGCAGCAGCAACACATGTCTCTAGGCTAACATTGTGCTCGTCCGCCAGTTTTTGCCAAGCGGCAGCTAAATCAAATTCATCATTAGCAGGCACAGTAATACCAGAGCCATTACTGACGCCGTCTTGATAGAAGAACACACTGTGAAGTTTGTGGCCCTGTTTCAATAGAGCCACAGCAAACTGATAAGCACTTCTTGCGGATTGTGAGCCGTAAACGGGTCCATTAACTAAGAGTGTATAGCTTAACAACCCTCTTCATCCTCTGTTTTACGTTGACGGATGTACAAGTACACTGTGTGCTTAGAGATATTCAATCGCTCAGCAACGCGGTTAATCGCGTCTTTGATGTCGAAAATACCTTTGTCGTATAGCTCCATCACGATTTGGCGATTTTTGGTGTTGTTCGATACAGATTTATCTGCATTGATTTCTTCAATCGTGCGTTCAACCGTTTGGTCGACAAGTTCTTCAACGTCACTAGCAAAGTTAACAGATGACGCAGCTTCATCCGCGTCTTGCGTAGGCATGAAAGATTGCAGCACTTGTGAGAATGGCGCATCTAAGTTCACGTTAATACACAGTAAGCCAATCACTCGGTCTTCACCATTGCGGATAGCAACCGTGATCGACTTCATTAGTACTCCGCCTTTAGCGCGAGTAAAATATGAACGAGAGAAGTTACGCTTAGAACCTTCAATATCTTTCAACATTTTCAATGCAAGATCTGTGATTGGCGAACCAACCTGACGACCGGTATTTTCACCATTAGCAATTTTAATCGCAGATGTATTGAGGTCTTCTAAAGAGTGTAAAACGATTTCACAAAACGGACCGATCAGACTCGCAATACCATCAACTACGGCCTCATAAGATCTTAAGATAATTTTATCGTGTTCACTGAATGGCATGACATGGACTGATTCCATTTCGAGTAACATGTCCGCATTGACTGTTTCTGTAGTAGTCACTTATTCCTTACCTTCGTGTGAAAAATCAACAAATTTATGTAAGTTTATCAGAAAATTTTAATTGCACACCTAGCTAACATTGCAACTAGTGATTTAGAACAAGTTTAAAAATCAAATACTCATATTCAAGTCATAAAAAAAGCCTAACTTAAAGTTAGGCTTTTTATTCAATCAACGTATTTTAGTACGAGGCTTTTAAGCGATATTATTGTGCAGAAGCTGCTTCAGCGTTATCGATGTTTAGTAGTTCTACTTCGAATACTAGCGTTGAGTTAGCTGGGATAGTCGGTGTATCTTGCTCACCGTATGCTAGCTCTGGCGGGATAACGAACTTGTACTTAGAACCCACTTGCATCAGTTGTACACCTTCAGTCCAACCTGGGATTACGCGGTTTAGTGGGAATGTTGCTGGTTCGCCACGATCGTAAGAGCTGTCGAACTGAGTACCGTCTGTTAGCGTACCTTTGTAGTGTACTTGAACCGTATCAGTGTCTTTTGGAGAAGCGCCTTCACCAGCCGTCATTACTTGGTAAAGTAGACCAGATTCAGTTTGCTTAACGCCTTCAGTTTTAGCGAACTCAGCGCGGAAGTCATCACCCGCTTTCTTCACTTCTGCAGACTTTTCTGCCGCTTGTGCTTGCATCGTTTCAGCAACACGCTTGTCTAGAGCTTCAAGAGCTGCACGAGTCTCTTCTTCGTTAAGTGCCGTCTTCTCTGCGAATACGTCTTCGATACCTTGAAGAACCATCGCTTTGTCTAGGTTAATACCTAGCTCGCTTGGCTTATCAATGCTTGTGCTTAAGTAGTTAGCGAAAGATACACCGATTGCGTATGCCGCTTTGTCATCTTCTGTTTTAAAGTTTACTGCTGCAACTTTAACTTCTTCTACCTGTGGAGCTTCTGCCTTTGGTTCTTCTTTCTGACAACCAACTGCTAGCATAACCGTTGCGGCAAGCAGTGATACTTTTAAAACTGATTTCATTGAATTCTCCAATTAATGGCCAAGCCATTGGTTATTGTGCACAAATCTAATGATTAGATTGGTGTGAATACGTTAGTTATAACAATATACTAGTCATATGTCTTTCGACACAAACCGGATTATTGGATGTGATGCGAATATTTTTCCACTCATTGCTATGTACGATTGTCATCACCTTGTTAAATGGCTGCTTTTTCTTCCAAGATGATGACCAACGCTGGGAAATTGAACCCAACGGCGCCACCAGCTTTGCCCTAAGTAGAGATGGACGCTTCGCGCTGCTCTACTCGCAGCAAAAACAGCTGCTCCTTTGGGATCTTGCCCAGAACAAAGAACTGGCTCAGCTTGGTCCACAAGATCAATCCGAAAATCAAGTATCGCGTATTCGCATCTCTGACAATGGTCGCTTTGCCATTACCGCCAGTCAGATGAATTTCGCCGTTTGGGACTTATCTTGGACACAAGCTGAAGGGCTATGGTCGATTTCCGATGGCTTAATTCGCGATGTTGATATCTCTAGCAACGGTGAAAAAGTACTGCTGGGCCTATCTAATGGCAAAGCTATCTATGTGGACTTAGTCACCGGACGCCGTCTGGAGTTCCTCGCTCACCGAGAAAAAGTTAATTCCGTCTCCCTATCTTCGAATGGGCGCTACGCATTATCAGGCGGTAACGACTATAAAGCTTACCTTTGGGATACCGAATCAGGCTTGGTATTGCGTACATTCGAGCACGAACAAAGAGTCGTACGAGTTGCCTTACAACGAGATGGAGAGCTAGCTTTTACCTCCGATGGAGGGAATCAAGCGATGATCTGGGATCTTGAGACAGGTGAACCTCAAGCTCAATTGCAGAGCTGGTCTCGACAGCTAATTTTCTCCAGTGCTCGCTTTTCTGATGACGGCAGTATGTTGGTAACAGGTACGCCATCTAGCCAAGTGAGCGTGTGGAATACTCAAGATGGCAAACGCATTTCTCGCCACGACGCCGAGCCATTAAAAGATGCTCGCCCTCCTCGTGCGGTAGTGTATGATGCAGCCTTTGATGATAAGAACCGTGTGATATCGGGCACCTCTGCGGGCATTGCCCAAGCTTGGAATGTGGATTAAGAACGATGACAGAAAAGCGAGTTGAACAATTAGAAAGCCGCGTGAATGACCTAGAATGTCAGTTGGCTTTCCAAGAGCAAACCATTGAAGAACTTAATGAAGCGCTTAGCCAACAACAGATGTTGATCACGAGAATGCAAGACCAGATGAAGTTCGTGGTTGGCAAAGTAAAAAATATGGATGGCTCAAACCTCGCTGACGCATCAGAAGAGACGCCCCCTCCACACTATTAAGTGCGCTTTAAAGATAACGAATTAGTTCTAGTGACGCATATCGTTAGTTTTTCGTCCTCAATGTGTAAACACATTTCAGGACGGGACATAGAAAACCAAAAGGGCGACAGATACTTATCTGTCGCCCTTTTGTTTGTTTAATCTGCGCTAATTCAACTAAAGTCAGTTAAGCCAATACAAACTTAGTCATCGGCATAAATTTTTACTTCCACGCAGCCATTAGTATCAACACTCGCACGGTACATTCCTGAACTGTTCATACCGAAATGAATATCACCTTGTCCATCGATAGCAATCAAGCCTCCTTCACCACCCATGGTTTTCAATTCACCTTGAATAATCGTTTCACAAGCCGTATGCACATCTTCCTTGAGATAACGCATTCGTGCCGCCACATCACTGGCAACCATCTTTCTAAGGAAGAACTCCCCCATACCTGTTGTTGAAACGGCCACGTTGCCATTTTCAGCAACAGTGCCTGCACCGATGATTGGAGAATCTCCCACACGACCGTATTTTTTATTGGTTACGCCACCAGTGCTGGTTGCGGCTGCTAAGTTTCCGGCTTGGTCTAATGCGACCGCGCCAACCGTGCCGTACTTTTTATCATCTGGATATTTATCTGCTTGCTCTTCATCATATTTCGCTTCAGACAAAGCAAAAATACCTTTCTCTTTCATCGACTGAAGTTGGTCATAACGACGCTCAGTAAAGAAGTAATCTTGCTCGGTGAAAGTATGGTCATGCTCAAACGCAAACTTCTCGGCGCCTTCACCAATCAGCAGCACATGGTCGCTTTTAAGCATCACATCACGCGCAAGCTCAATTGGATTTTTGATATGGCGGACACCGGCAATAGCCCCCGCATCCATTTCACGACCGTGCATCACAGAAGCATCCATCTCAACAAATTCATCATGAGTCAGAACAGAACCTTTACCAGCATTAAAGTGGGGACTGTCTTCCATCACCTTAACTGAAGCAACCACTGCATCTAGCGCATCACCACCCGACTGTAATACTTGATAGCCAGCCAAAACCGATTTTTCCAAAGCCTCGGTAATACCCGTTTTTAATTCATCACTCATTTGCTCTCGTAAGATGGTGCCTGCACCACCATGAATGGCAATTGAAAAAGGCTGTGACATACAAACTCTCCACTGACGTCAACTTATAATGTTGTGCTATCAATACCACATCCAAGATTTGATGTCTGATAGCGAAAACCAAACTATTTACGAACGCTTAGATTTACGGACATTTAGTTTAGTAGATGAAAAGCCAACTCAAAAAGCTAGCACCCTAAACGAAAAAAACCTCCACAAGGGAGGCTTTCAATATTCTTAAACTAAACCGTTAATTCGGTATTAGTGAGAACCACAGCTACCGCCGCCGCAGCAGCCGTCTTTTTTTTCTTCAGCGTGGTCATGGCCTTCGCCACCACAGCAACCACCTTCGTGATCATGATCGTGGTCGTGACCGCCACAGCCGCCTTCTTGGTGTACGTGACCGTGTTGAACTTCTTCTTCAGTCGCTTCACGAACCGCTACAACTTCAACGTCAAACGTTAGAGTTTGGCCAGCTAGCATGTGGTTACCGTCAACAACAACTTCGTCGCCATCTACTTCAGTAACTTCAACTGGGATTGGACCTTGGTCAGTATCCGCTAGGAAACGCATGCCAACTTCGATTTGCTCAACACCTTGGAATACGTCTGCAGGAACACGTTGAACTAGGTCATCGTTGTGCTCGCCGTAAGCGTCTTCTGGAGTAACAGTTGCTGAGAACTTGTCGCCAGCGACTTTGCCTTCAAGCTCTTTTTCAAGACCTGTAATTAGGTTGTTGTGACCGTGAAGGTAATCTAGTGGAGCTTCTGCAGTTGATTGGTCAACTACTACGCCATCTTCAAGTTTCACTTGATATGCAACACTAACTACTACGTTCTTTTCAATTTTCATGAGAGCTCCAAGGAGGTTTGGACTAAGCTCGAACAGTTGAGCTTAGGAAAAATTCTGTACCCGGATATTATGGGGATCAATTGACGAAACTCAATCACTCAGGCTTAAAAATACCGATCATTTCTTGATTCGCGTGTTCAGATTTCTCTACAGTTTTCGGTTTACGCTGTTCTGTGAAGTCACAATCGACACATTCCACCAGCTCGATATTATTTTCAATCCACCAGCGGAGTGTGTCTTGAGTCTTGCAGCTTGGGCAGCTCGCCCCTGCGATAAAGCGTTTTTTCTGTTTCACGTTGATATCCTTTACTACTCTGGATTCGCAGTTCTTCCGCTCTAGCTCTATTAAAAAAAAGCAGAGACCACGTTTATTATTAGATCAGTTATCTAGATTTTTATTTCTAGAGCTCAAGCTATATGTCTATGCCCAAGCTTCATTTCTAAGCTCAAGCATTAGTTATCACTTCAAGCTACTGCCAATAGTTTCGAGATTGGTGATCGTTTTCCATCTCGTGTCCAAAAATCTCTTCAAGCTCTTTGCGAGCCTCTTTCGCTCTTTGGGCTAACTCGGCATCTTCGTTATGCTGAGGCAGCAACTCTTTCAGCATACCATTATCCAGTTTCCTAAAGTGTGCTTCTGCTCGCTTCGCTTTATATGGATGCATGCCAAGTTCGGTCAATGTTTGACGACCTAAATCTAATGCCCCAAGGAAGGTTTCACGCGAGTAGTTACTCACACCATGGTTAAGTAATTGATAGGCTTCAACACGGCTTCGTGCACGCGCTAAAATCTTTAACTGTGGGAAGTGCTGCTTACACAAATCGACGGTCTTCATGATTTCATCAGGAGAATCGGTACATAACACAATGGCTTCTGCCTTGTCAGCTCCCGCAGCTCGTAATAGTTCAAGGTGAGTCGAGTCACCGTAAAATACCTTGTAGCCGAACTTCCTAAGGATATGTATTTGGCTGGCATCACTTTCAAGGACGGTGATACGAATCTTGTTGGCATACATCAGACGACCAATGATCTGACCGAAACGACCAAAGCCTGCAATAATCACTCGAGGGCTACGATCAATCACATCCGAAGACATCGCGCTTTCACTGATTTGATTAAGTTGGCGAGCAAAAAATCGGTCTTGCAGCTTAAGCATCAATGGTGTGGTCACCATAGAAAGGCTCACAACAACCAGTAAGAACGACACTTGGTCGCCGCTTAAGATGCCTTGTGCGCTCGCCGCGGTAAAAATAACGAAGGCGAACTCACCACCTTGGCTAAGGATCATCGCCATTCGGCTGCGCGCTTTAGCTTGAGTGCCGAAGATACGAGCCAGCGCATACAGCACCAAACCTTTCAATATGACCAGAGACGACACTGCGATAAGTATTGCGAATGGGCTTTCTGCCAATAAACCTAGGTTTACTGCCATACCCACAGAGATAAAGAACAGACCAAGCAGTAACCCTTTGAATGGGTCAATCGCAATTTCTAACTCGTGTCGATATTCACTTTCAGCCAGAAGTACGCCCGCCAAGAAAGTACCTAATGCCATCGACAAACCAATCTGCTGCATGATGACGGCAATACCAATCACCAATAACAGCGCTGCTACCGTGAACAACTCACGCACACCGCTCATGACTACATATCGGAACAGTGGTCTCAACAAGAAGTGACCACCGACAAGCAAGCCAATCACACCGCCTAGCATCCATAACATGTCAGCCCAACTGCCGCCCGTATTACCCGCAAGCAAAGGCAGCATCGCCAACATAGGGATTACGGCAATATCTTGGAAAAGTAATACCGCAAAGCCTGACTGCCCCGCTTCTTTGCCACCAAGCTCTCGCTCTTCAATAACACGCAAGGCAATAGCGGTCGAAGACAAAGCTAAACCCATACCGATGACTAAGCTAGTTTGCCAAGTTAAACCAAACATACACGCGATGGCGGTAATAATCAGTGTGGTGATCAGCACTTGCGCGCCACCGAGTCCTAGAATGGGGGCTCGCATCTGCCACAGTTTTTTCGGATTAAGTTCGAGACCAATCAAAAAGAGCAGCAGTACCACCCCGAATTCGGAGAAGTGTAGAATCGCCTCTACATCACTGATTAAACCAAGCCCCCATGGGCCAATCGCCACACCCGCTAATAAGTAACCGAGTACTGAACCCAAGCCAGCTCGCTGCGCGATAGGAACCGCAACCACAGCAGCCGCTAAAAATATAACGCTACTTTGTAGAAAATCATTAGTCAGAGCCATCATCTGCTCCTATATCTTGTAGCGGGTCTCGCAACCAATTTCGATACGCTTCTGCGTGTTGGTAACGCGTCATATCGGTAACATTTCGTGCCCAGTGTAAAACCAAAGGGGATATCCAGTGCATCTGACACAAAGCAGCGGTTAGCTCGAATGGTTGCAAAATCTCTTGTAATGGATATTTATTATAGCCTGCGGCACCAAACGCCTCTTCTTTACCACCGGTAGTAATCACACTGCGCCAGTGTTTACCTTTAAGCGCACTTTGCTCACCAAAGGCAAAACCCTTGCCTAGCACGCGATCAAACCACTCTTTCAACAACGAAGGACACGAATACATAAACAAAGGGTGTTGGAACACAATCACATCATATTCAAGCAGCAATGCATGCTCAGAAGGCACATCAATAAAGAAGTCAGGATAGATGGCGTAGAGATCGTGGACTTTGACATTCCCAAGCGATTCTATCTTTTTAACCATGATCTGGTTAGCGATAGAGGTTTGCGGCTCTGGGTGCGCATAGATGACCAGCACCTTTGGCACGGGGTTGTCTGTCGAGGGAGTATTACTCATTCCTTTGAAACATTCCTTTGAAGGCTAAACGGTGGCAAGGCCACAAGAATTTAAGCAAAAGTTACTAATATGTTATTGGCATCATAACGCAAATTGCATTGTGATCGACTTTTATCTGGTTTCAGCCTACTATGCAGGCGTCTGTTCACCTCTAATTTCTATGCTATTTCAATTATGATTACTTTCTCTGATATTCAATTGCTACGCGGCGGTAAGCCACTCCTCGACCAAGCATCTGCGACTTTTCACCCTGGCGACAAGATCGGTTTGGTTGGTAAGAATGGCTGTGGTAAATCTACGCTGTTCGCCCTAATTAAGGACGAACTGTCTATTGATGCTGGCTCATTCAGTAAACCAGCCCATTGGGAAATGGCTTGGGTTGCTCAAGAAACACCTGCATTAGAAAGAACAGCAATTGAATACGTGATTGATGGCGACCGTGAATACCGTGGCCTTGAAGATCAACTTGAGAAAGCCGAACAAGCCGACAACGGCACATTAGTCGCAGAGATCCATGGCAAGATTGAAACCATTGGTGGTTATAGCATCAAAGCACGCGCGGCTGAGCTGTTAGACGGCCTGGGCTTTCGCCAAGAACAAATGACATGGAACCTGACTCAATTTTCAGGGGGGTGGCGTATGCGTTTGAACCTAGCGCAAGCCCTACTGTGTCGCAGTGACCTACTGTTACTCGATGAGCCAACCAACCACTTGGATTTAGACGCTGTAATGTGGCTAGAACGCTGGTTACAAAACTACCCAGGCACACTCGTTCTTATCTCACACGATAGAGATTTCTTAGACCCTATCGTCAACCGCATCGTGCATGTTGAAAACCAGCAGCTCAATGAATACACCGGTAACTACTCATCGTTCGAAACCCAACGAGCGCAAAAGCTAATTCTGCAACAAGCGATGTACCAAAAGCAGCAGAAACAAATGTCGCACATGCAGAGCTACATTGACCGTTTCCGTTATAAAGCTTCAAAAGCTCGCCAAGCGCAAAGCCGTATTAAAGCGCTAGAGAAAATGGAACAAGTACTGCCCGCTCAGTTTGATAACCCTTTCAGCTTTGAATTTAGAGAACCAGACGCACTACCAAACCCAATCATGATGATGGACGAGGTATCGGCGGGTTACGATGACAATCTGATTCTAGAGAAGATTCGCTTGAACCTAGTGCCGGGCAGCCGTATTGGTCTACTTGGTCGAAATGGTGCTGGTAAATCAACGCTGATTAAACTGCTTTCTGGCGAACTGAAACAGCAAGGTGGTGAGCTGAGCTATTCGCAAGGCGTTAAAATGGGTTACTTTGCCCAACACCAATTAGAGACGCTGCACCCGGAAGAGACACCACTTCAGCACATGATGCAGATTGCGCCAAAACACACCGAGCAACAACTGCGTGATTACCTAGGTAGCTTCGGTTTCCAAGGTGAAAAAGCGCTCGATAAAGTGGCACCGTTCTCTGGTGGTGAAAAAGCGCGTTTAGTTCTGGCGCTACTGGTATGGCAAAAACCGAACCTGTTGCTACTCGATGAACCAACCAACCACTTGGATCTCGATATGCGTCAGGCACTAACGTTTGCATTGCAAACGTTTGAAGGCGCGATGGTTATCGTATCGCACGACCGCTACCTACTTCGTGCCACTACTGATGATTTATACCTTGTACACGACCGTCAAGTTGCACCGTTTGATGGTGACCTTAGCGATTACTACAAGTGGCTAACCGAACAACAGAAAGTTGAGCGAAAAGAAGCACAAGCATTGGCACCAGCAAAAGATGGCGCCAACAGTGCAGCAGCAAAAAAAGATCAGAAACGTAAAGAAGCAGAGTTCCGGAAACTAACGGCGCCTATTCGTAAAAAGCTGACTCAATTTGAAAAGCAGATGGATAAATTAACGTTGGCTCTTGAAGAAGCCGAGCAAGAATTATCCGATACTTCACTGTATGAAGCTGAAAATAAGGCTAAACTGAATAAAGTACTCGCTCTACAAGCGAGCAGTAAGTCACAGCTAGAAGAAGTTGAAATGGATTGGATGTCCACTCAAGAAGAGCTTGAGCAGATGGAACTGGATATGGATAGCTTATGAGCCCAGAGCACGCACCAATATCACTAACACTGGAACGACTATGGCAATTTAGCCTTCAGTATTACAGTGTGCGCGGTGTTAAGGATGCGTGCTTAGCTTTGCAAAACCAATTCCATGGCAACGTCAATCTACTGCTGCTTCTCAAATGGCTTGATGAGCAGCAACTCTCTTTCGCTGAGGAGGAGTGGCACAAGGTGCAACAATGCTTAAGTCGCTCTGAAACCTTGCTTCATAGTTATCGAGAGCTGCGTAAACACCTCAAAGCACACGTTGTTGATTCACTCTACCGTGAAGCCTTACAATTTGAGCTACAGCTTGAGAAACAACAGCAATCCGATCTCGTCGACTGCATTAAGTCTCTTCAACTTACTGCGAACCAACAATCACCGCTCGCTTTACAGTACTGTCGTTTATTAGGGGCGGAAAATCTCTACGACGCTTTTTCTGAACCAGCACCACAGCCTTAACTCGTTGCCTTTCCCTTTTATTCCGTCTAGATCCAAGCTTAACCTTGATATTATTCAATCAGTTACTCATGGCGGGTTTTTGTAGCCCGTCTTTGTGAAACCCTTGCGCTTATGCCGAGAATCAACCAAGCTCAAATAAAAACGTGGGCGTTTCGCTAAAAGCTCAACACTTTATCAAAGCCCATAAAAGAAGCATGGACTGTTTTTATGACAATATTTACCGCTGCCGCTGGCCTATCGAATCCACATTTACAAACCTTAGTGCCAAGATTTATTAGAAAGCAGGCGTTGTTTGCTCCTCAATGGCAGACCTTAGAAACTCCCGACGGCGATTTCCTAGACCTTGCATGGAGTGAATCGCCAGACGGTGACACGCCAAGCAATGATGATAAAAGTAACAAGCCAATATTCGTTCTATTCCACGGATTAGAAGGGAGCTTTGAGAGCCCTTACGCCAACGGGCTAATGAATGCATTTGCTAAAGATGGTTGGCTATCAGTGATGATGCACTTTAGAGGTTGCAGCGGAAAACCAAATCGCTTGGCTCGTGCATACCATTCAGGTGAAGTCGAAGATGCGCGCTTTTTCCTAAGGCATCTGCACGCGCAGTTCCCCAACAACCCCAAAGTTGCAGTTGGTATCTCTTTGGGGGGTAACATGCTGGCGAATTATTTGGCTGAGTATGCAGACGACCCATTGCTGTCGGCGGCGACCATAGTATCTGCTCCATTTGACTTGGCTTGTTGTTCTAGTCGCATTGAGCAGGGCTTCTCCAAGCTCTATAAGAAGTATCTACTCAACTCTCTAAAATCAAACGCCTTGAAAAAAGTTAACCTGCTACAGGAAAAGCTGGGGGTCACAGCGGAAACCATTAAGAAGATCACCAAACTGTATGAGTTTGATGAACAAATCACGGCGCCTCTGCATGGGTTCAAAAATGCCCAAGATTATTATGCGCAATGCTCCGCACTGCCTAAACTCAAGAAGATCAAACTACCAACTCAGATCATTCATGCCAAGGACGATCCTTTCATGACCGATGATGTGATTCCAAAGTTCGTTCTGCCTGATAACATCGATTATCGACTGTTTCAAAAAGGCGGTCATGTGGGGTTCATTACCGGCAGCACACTCAAGCCAAGATTTTGGTTAGAAGAAGCATTACCCGCCTACTATGAAAGTCTACAAGATTCGGCATAATGACGAGCCTTAGTAAATAGCAGTAAAAATATTACTAAGCTCACTCATTTCTACAACAATAAACCTATCCATGAACATAAAAGAGAGAAGTATTTATGATCATCCCGTGGCAAGACATTGCGCCAGAGACACTGGAAAACCTCATCAAAGAATTCGTACTGCGTGAAGGTACAGACTATGGTGACGTAGAAGTTTCACTGCAAAACAAAATTGACCAAGTGAAACATCAATTAGCCTCAGGAGAAGTGAGTATCGTGTTTTCTGAACTGCATGAAACCGTTGATATTCAAGTCACAAAACGCTTCTAAGCTGCGCTCATAAAGGAGCCGTGTTATAGTGGTAAACGATTGCTAACAAGTAAGTTACTCAAAAGACAAGGGTTGTCATGTCCGCTAAACATCCAATTATTGCGGTGACGGGTTCATCTGGAGCCGGCACCACCACTACCTCAGAAGCCTTCCGAAAAATGTTCAATATGATGGACGTGAAGGCAGCTTGGGTTGAAGGGGATAGTTTCCATCGCTTCACTCGACCAGAGATGGATGTCGAGATCCGTAAGGCGCGCGAGCAAGGTAAGCACATCAGCTACTTTGGTCCACAAGCTAACGATTTTGGTGCATTAGAAGATTTCTTCCGTCAATACGGCAATGAAGGCACGGGAAAAGTCCGTAGCTATCTGCATACCTTCGATGAAGCCGTGCCTTACAATCAAATGCCCGGCACCTTTACGCCATGGCAAGAGATCCCTGAAAACTCGGATGTGATGTTCTACGAAGGTCTTCACGGTGGCGTAGTCGATGGTGACATCAATGTTTCTCAACACGTCGATCTGCTTATCGGCATGGTACCTATCGTAAACTTGGAGTGGATCCAGAAATTCGTTCGTGACACACGCGATCGTGGTCACTCTCGCGAAGCGGTGATGGATTCTATTGTTCGCTCAATGGATGATTACCTTAACTACATTACCCCGCAGTTTTCGCGTACTCATATCAACTTTCAGCGTGTCCCTACCGTAGATACATCAAATCCACTGAATGCAAAAGGGATCCCAAGTTTAGACGAAAGCTTCGTGGTTATACGTTTGCGCGGCATCAAAAACGTCGATTTCCCTTACCTGTTGGCTATGATTGATGGCTCATTTATGTCACGTCATAACACGCTTGTGGTGCCAGGAGGCAAGATGAGTTTTGCTATGGAGCTCATTGTAAGGCCGATCCTGCAACAACTTATAGAAACCGGGAAAATAGGCTAACAAAACAACATTCTGGTTGATTACTTTTCATACCGTGATCATGTGCACAATTTTGCGTAAAAAATCGTAGCTTGGTCACGATTAAAATCAAGAAATAGTACCTGAAAAAGGATACTATTCTTAAACGAAACACAAGATAGCTTGCAGCACTCAACGAGTGCTCTTATCCTAGCTAGGTCAATTCAGGCTTAGCTAAAATATGGAAAGCGGCAAGCATACCCTGCAGAGGAAGTAAGATATTATGGTTCTAGGTAAACCCCAAACCGATCCAACATTAGAGTGGTTCCTTTCACACTGTCATATTCATAAGTACCCTTCAAAAAGTACTTTGATTCATGCTGGTGAAAAGGCAGAAACCTTGTACTACATCGTTAAAGGTTCTGTGGCAGTTCTTATCAAAGACGAAGAAGGTAAGGAAATGATTCTTTCTTACCTAAACCAAGGCGACTTCATCGGTGAGCTTGGCTTGTTCGAAGAAGACCAAGAGCGTACTGCATGGGTTCGTGCAAAATCTCCTTGTGAAGTGGCTGAGATTTCTTTCAAGAAATTCCGTCAACTTATCCAAGTGAACCCAGATATTCTAATGCGTCTTTCAGCGCAAATGGCAAACCGTCTACAAGTAACTAGCCAAAAGGTTGGTGACTTAGCGTTCCTTGACGTAACAGGTCGTATCGCTCAAACGCTACTAAACCTAGCAAAACAGCCAGATGCAATGACTCACCCTGACGGCATGCAAATCAAGATCACTCGTCAAGAGATTGGCCAGATTGTTGGTTGTTCTCGTGAGACCGTAGGTCGTATCTTGAAGATGCTAGAAGAGCAGAACCTAATTTCTGCACACGGTAAGACTATCGTGGTATACGGCACTCGTTAATCTCGATTAACTGAGCCAAAAATTTGAAAGCCACCAAATGCGAATTTGGTGGCTTTTTTGTTTTCTAAATATCTAGAGAACAGATGCGGGAAGCAAAGTTAGAAATCGGACTTCACTATTCTAAAGTATCTCGAAGCGAAGCGTACCCGCACCTCTAGGGCAAAGCCCGTGCTCGTATCTTTCTTTAACCGTTGGTGCTTTCAAAGATCTTGTCAGCTGATGCCGCAACAAATCCGGTATAAAGCTCACCATTGGCCACCGCATAACGCTTAGCAAACTCATAGAAGCCTCCAGGAATCATCTCATTGCCTTCAACAAATGAGACTGGGACTTTGTCTGCCATAGTTGATGATTGCTCTAATAAGACCTCTGGAGAGCCTTTCACCTCACCACCTGACGCATTGATAGTGAATCCCGACTCATTCAGATAGTCATTCACGGCCTGCACTTCATGGAACTTATTTAACTGGTTCACACTCACCGTAAAGTGGTTTGCACCGTAGCCATGAGCTGCGAGCCAAGAAGCGTATTCACTCTCTTTTGCTAGTACTTGGAAATCTGCGAAATTCAAATCCCAAAGACGACCACCAAACAAGAATTCATGACCTTGAAGCTTACTTGCGTCAACTTGCTCAACCAACTTAGCAACGATCTGTTGCAGGTCACTTGAACACTCTTCTACCTTCAACTCACTAATGAACACTTTTGGTTGGTTTGGATCTGGGTGCTCGTAGTGCTTAGCCACTAGCTTCTTGCTCTCAAATAAGTAATCGCCACACGCCTTGTAACCTAATTCAAGGAAAGGTTTAGCCAATGTTTCAATACCTAGCGGTGCAACATTGAAAGTACGCAGTGCAATGTGATCATTAATCAGAGCTTCATCTTCTTTCAGCAAGTGATGCACTTTCTCAGCCGATGGACAAAGCCTGTGAATGTAATCATTCCATAGTGATTTAAAGAGTAGATCGGGCGTCATGGTGACTCCTTGTCAGAGGTTCTAGCAAGCTAGTAATTTGGATTAGAAAGGGAGAGGCTGGACATAGAGTCAGCAGCCATCAGCCTGTGACATACTTGTTCTATTATTATCTACCGCCCAATCTAGGTGTCGGACGTGGTGGAACAGGGAAGCGATAACACCACCTCCCTATTTCAAGCTTAACGAATGAGCCTAATACTCATTAGACTAAACTACAGCTCAATACCTGGGCTAAATGTCGCTGGCAGTTGAGTTTCGCCACCTTCCATTGAAGCCATAGGGTAAGCACAATAGTCCGCTGCATAGTAAGCACTTGGGCGTAGGTTGCCCGAAGCACCCGGGCCACCAAATGGTGCATCACCACTTGCTCCTGTTAGCTGACGGTTACGGTTAACAATACCCGCACGGATATGATCAACGAAGTATTCCCATTCAGAATCATCTGTTGATACAAGACCCGCAGACAAACCAAAACGAGTGTCGTTAGCTAGCTCAACCGCTTGCTCGAGCGATTGGTAACGAACCACTTGCAGCAATGGACCGAAGTACTCTTCATCTGGCAACTCAGCAATGTTGGTTGCATCGATAATCCCCGGAGAAACAAACGCCGCTTCGCCCGCTTTTGCTTCAACTAGGCTTACACCACCGAGTGATTGCAGATTAGCTTGCGCGTCCAGAATGAACTTAGCCGCAGCTTCGGAGATTTGTGGTCCCATGAAAGGTGCAGGTTCAGCGAATGGCTGATCAACACGAATCTTCAAGGTAGCCGCAACGAGCTTATCGAGCAGTTGATCACCCTTCTCGCCAACAGGAACATACAAACGACGCGCACATGTACAACGTTGACCAGCACTGATGAAAGCCGATTGGATAATGGTATAAACCGTCGCGTCAGCATCACCAAATTGGTCACTGATCACCATCGGGTTGTTGCCACCCATCTCTAGCGCCAGCATCTTGCCCGGTTGACCTGCGAATTGACGGTGAAGGATATGACCGGTATTAGCACTGCCCGTGAATAGCACGCCATCAAGACCTTTAGCATCGGCTAGTGCGATACCTGTCTCTTTAGCGCCTTGCACTAGGTTGATCACGCCAGCAGGAAGGCCAGCTTCTTGCCATAGCTTCATCGCAAACTCACCAGTCCAAGGTGTCTGCTCTGACGGCTTAAATACCACGGTATTACCCGATAGCAGTGCTGGAACAATATGACCATTAGGCAGATGACCTGGGAAGTTGTAAGGGCCAAATACCGCCATAACGCCTAATGGACGATGACGCAGTACGATTTGGTTACCTGCCGCTTCACGTGAAGCTTCACCAGTACGTTCGTGATATGCACGAATAGAGATAGCGATCTTGCCCGCCATCGCGCCCGCTTCAGTACGAGTTTCCCAAATCGGTTTACCCGTCTCTTTTGCAATAATCTGTGCTATCTCTTCGCTGTTCTCTTTTACTTTCTCAGCAAAGTTCAACACGATGGCTTCACGCTCTGCAAAGCTCAGTTTCTTCCAAACTAAGAACGCATCACGAGCCGCTGCTACTGCAGATTCAACCTGCGCTGGTGTTGCACTATCGCCTTGCCACACGACTTCATTGTTGTATGGGCTTACTGATGTCATGGCGTCGCCTTGACCTGCCACCCACTGTCCTGCTATCCACTGAGTCATACTTCTATCCTTAAAATCTTCGACAGATAATCGCCGCTCTTATTGAGCCAACATGCGAACGAATTCGCCTTCTTTTACTTCAAGAGCGCTTGCTACTTCAGATGATAAAATCACTGTGTCGCTTGCTTGGTCATACGCGCCTTTCGCGGCTACTGCGCGGAAGTTCTCAAATGAGGTATTACCAATTAGGAAGTCTTTAGAGCTGGAGTGCTCTGCAATTTTCACCTGAGCTCGAATCGCATGACGCACTGATTCAATATTTCTTAGATCACACTCAACCGTTGGGCCTGCATCAAAGATGTCAACATAACCACGGTTAGTGAAACCTTCACGTTCCAACAACTTAAGTGCTGGGCGTGTATTATCATGTACCTCTCCAATCACCGCCTGAGCTTCTTTGCTCAGTAGGTTCACGTAGATAGGCAGCTTTGGCATTAGGTCAGCAATGAAGCCTTTCTTACCGATACCAGTTAGGTAATCTGCAAGCGTGAAATCAATTGAGAAGAAGTGCTCTTGCAGCCATTGCCAGAAAGGTGAGTTACCTTCCGCATCCGATACACCACGCATCTCAGCAAAAATCGTTTTCGAGAAACGCTCTGGGTGTTCAGACATGATTAGGAAGCGACACTTCGACATCAAACGACCATTCAATCCACCACGGAAAGCTGGACGCAAGAACAGTGTGCAGATCTCACTGCATCCGGTGTAGTTATTACCGAAAGTCAGTAGCTTCACGACGTTATTCACGCCAAGCTTTTGCGATGAGTGCACCACTTTGCTGATGTGGTAAGAGTAAAACGGAACATCCCAGCCAATTGAGGCTTCGATACCTGTGGTACCTGCGACTTCTCCGGTTTCGGTATCAAAGCCAACCATTAGGTAGCCTTCATCACCAGGTTCAGTCACGTCTTGTTTAGCAAAGCTGTATTCAGAGTGAGTAATACGGTTGGTTAACAGTTCTTCGTTAACCGGAAGAGATGTGAATCCGTGACCAGATTCAACCGCGCAGGTATGCAACGCATCGTAATCAGATAATTTTATTGGGCGAACAACTAGCATCAATATTCCCTCCAGATGCAAAACAGGCCCAAAACGAGAATCTTGGGCCTTTAGCAGTACGTCATGGGATCGCTCTAATGGCGATCATTCCTATGACGCCGCTCAGGCTAAACTAGCGTAGCGATGGCTTTGTCTAGTTTTGATAAACCTTCTTCAATTTCTTGTGTAGTGATAACCAGTGATGGTGTGAAACGAACCACGTTTGCACCCGCAACCAGTACCATCAAGCCTTGTTCACCTGCTGCTACTAGTACATCACGAGCACGACCTTGCCATGCTTCATTAAGCGCAGCGCCTAGCAATAGGCCTTTACCGCGAACTTCACTGAATATTTGGTATTTGTCGTTAATCTTAGCTAAACCATCACGGAATAGTGCTTCGCGTTCTTTCACGCCAGCCAACGTTTCAGGTTGGCTTACTACGTCAACAACGGCTTCAGCAACGGCACACGCCAGTGGGTTACCACCGTAAGTAGAACCGTGCGTACCGACTTTTAGGTGTGTTGCAAGTTCAGACGTTGTTAGCATTGCGCCGATTGGGAAACCGCCACCTAGTGATTTCGCTGTACTTAGGATATCAGGAGTCACACCTAGGCCTTGGTAAGCGTAAAAGTTACCCGTACGGCCATTACCCGTTTGCACTTCATCAAAGATAAGCAGCGCATTGTGTTTGTCACACAGTTCACGAACCGTGTTCACGAACTCAGATGTTGGAGAGATGATACCGCCCTCACCTTGCAGAGGTTCCATCATGATTGCACATGTGCGATCTGATATGTGCGCTTCTAGCGCGGCAATATCGTTGTAAGGCAAGTGAGTTACATCGCCCGGTTTAGGGCCGAAGCCATCAGAGTAAGCCTCTTGACCACCCACAGTTACAGTAAAGAAAGTACGACCGTGGAAACCTTGTTTGAATGCAATGATTTCAGACTTCTCAGGACCGTGCACATCCGCTGCCCAACGACGAGCTAGCTTCAATGCTGCTTCGTTCGCTTCTGCACCAGAGTTGGCAAAGAATACTTTTTCTGCAAAACATACGTCGGTTAGCTTCTTCGCTAGACGCAATGCAGGTTCGTTGGTCATGACATTACTTAAATGCCAAATCTTGTTTGCTTGCTCAGTAACTGCGTTAACCATTGCTGGGTGACAGTGACCCAAACAGCTCACAGCGATACCACCAGCAAAGTCGATATATTCTCGGCCTTGTTGGTCCCAAACGCGTGCGCCTTCCCCTTTTACCGGGATCATTTCCATTGGGTTATAACAAGGCACCATCACCTCATTAAACAGACTACGTTCTACTTTTTTTTCCACTGTCATCGTACATTCCTTTTCGATACCGCAAGCTTCGCAAATAAGCGTACTGGTTCATAAGTGAGACAAAGATATTTTCTCTCGCCACAATCCCGCTGCAGCATTATATTTACATTTAATTAACGTTTTCAATAGTAGATTATTCTTTAGCCATCCCTAACAACCAGCTAAACGTCACTACCTATGACTATTTATGCATCAATTAATCTGTTTTATGAAGCTTTTTTTACCTAAACGCATAACCAGTAATAGCAAAGCCTTACTGGCATTGCGGTATATAGGGTTCGAGACGAAATAAGGCGAATAATTTTGCATAGGCTAAAAACTTAGCCTGAAGAGAGAGAAATGTTATAAAAAGTGATCGGCGTCAGAGGAGTAAGAGACGCGTAGCGCCCGAATTTAAACGCTTAACGAATGGGGTAACAGGTTTAACTGGCTTATTTAGACGCAGAAAGAGTCAAATTTAAACACTCAGCGTGCTAGGAAGTTAGCGAGAAGCTGGTGTCCTTGCTCTGTTTTAATCGACTCAGGGTGAAATTGTACGGCATCAATCGGTAAGGTTTTGTGTTGATACCCCATGATCTCATCCATGCTGCCATCTTCAAATTCCGTCCAAGACGTCAGTTCAAAGCAGTCAGGCAGCGTGCCATTTTTCACCACTAGAGAATGGTAACGTGTCACGGTTAGAGGGTTATTCAACCCCTGAAAAACGCTCTTGCCATTGTGACGTATTGGAGAGGTTTTACCGTGCATCACTTGTCTGGCTCGCACTACTTCACCACCAAACACTTGGGCAATGGCTTGATGACCAAGACACACACCTAAGATAGGCAACTTACCCACGAAGTGTTCAATGACTTGCAGAGAGATTCCCGCATCATCAGGCGTACAAGGGCCTGGCGAGATAACAAGATGGCTAGGATTCAGCGCTTCAATGCCCGCAATATCAATCTCATCGTTGCGAACAACTTTCACAGTGACCCCTAACTCACAGAAATACTGATACAAGTTATAGGTAAAAGAGTCGTAGTTATCGATGATAAGTAACATGGGTCGAAATCGTTTGCTAAATACTAAATGATTGGAAGATATAGGGGCGGTATTGTGCAATATAAAGCAAGAAAGGCAAGTGAAAATGATAAAAAGAAAATCAGCTTTCGCTGCCCTGATAACTTTACACTACAAATACATAAACGTTACTGGCAATGAAGCCAGAGTGATCCACTTTGTCTTCTCAAGACATAGATGTCTCCCATCCCTGCCAAAGTTCCCATAAAAATTAAAACCTTATAAGTTGCTGGTTTTTTATGACATGGTTCTTTTTTTGTGAAAAATAACAACTCAATGAATAATTGTTTGAGTTATCATTAGCGTGAATTTACTGACCTTTAATAGAAAAATGAAAGAGAACAAGCTCGTCTACCTAATTCGTTACATACCGACTATAACTGTGGTTCTATTATCGTCTTTTCGTTATCGGTCAATGATAGTTATCGACGAACCAATCAAGAAATCACTCACATAGAGTCCGATATTGTTGAAGAAAAAAAAGCCTATTTAAAATCTCAAGTCAGCTATGTCAACAAGCAGCTCAACTACTTAGAAGAAACAACAATAACCACACTACGCGACAGTATAAAAACTCATACTCTCCGCACTCACTCCATACTAAATCAACTGTACAAGGACAACCCACAATTAAGTGAACAAGAGTTTACAACCTTGGTTCGTTCGAGTTTGAAAAACTACAGATTCAATGACGGTCGTGGTTACCCTTTTATTTATCACCATGATGGAACTGTTATTTTTCACCCTGTTTTTCCTAGTATGCAAGGAGCCTCTAAATGGGAATTTCAAGATGCTAAAGGACACTTTGTTGCTCAGGAATTAACAAAAAAAGCGATTGAAGAAAAAGAAGGCTTTCATAAATGGTGGTTTCTAAAACCGAATTCATTCGCAAAGCAGTATGAAAAAATCGGCTATATCGTTAATTTCTCGCCATATAATTGGTATATAGGTACGAGTGACTTTATTACAGATGTCCAGGCAGACATTCAAAGTGACGTGCTCGAATGGTTAAGTCAGCTTCAAATTGGTCAACAGAGTAACTTCTACGTTATCGACACTAAAGGCGATGTGCTGGCTCATACCACTCCTAGCTTTATTGACACTAATATCCATAACATTCAAAACATACACTTCCGCACTCAAGCAGTCGCGCTGTTGGAACAATCGGATGTCTATGTTAGACACTTAGCTGCCGACAATCACTCGTTAGAAAACCTTAGTTATGTCCTCAAAAATAGTACTTGGGGCTGGACGATAGGCGCGAGCTTTAGTGTCACTGCATTAGAAAGACTTGTTGCTAAAAAAAATGCCGAGTTGATTGAAAAAAGAAATGATGAGCTCAATCGCTTAGCACTCATGTATAGCATAGTCGTTCTATTAGTCGGACTACTCTCATATTATGTAAGCACTCTAGTTTCTCGTCGCTTTGAATCTTATCAAGCTGAAATTCAATCTGACTTTGAAAAGCTCTGTACTGCAAACAGCACGCTGAAACACTTTGCTAATCATGACCAACTGACTGGGCTTTTTAATCGACACTTTTTTGAAGTCTATATGGAGAAAGAGCTGGCCAAAACTCAATCAGATGACGATAAATTTCTTGTCTGTTTTATTGATGTAGATAACTTTAAAAACATCAACGACTACTACGGACACAGTGTTGGAGACGAACTCTTAATACAGATATCTCAAACGCTTAAAAAAGTATGCCCTAATTTTTCAGAAGTGTTCCGGTTCGGAGGTGATGAATTTATTGTTACTTTCCCTGATCTAAACAGCCTAAAACAGGCAGAAAGCGTCATGAAACTATTTCATGATGAACTTGCGACCAAGTATCAATGCTTTGAGCATGAATTTGATATCAGTTTTAGCTTAGGTGCCGCCTTGTATCCCGATCACGGGCGCACTGTCGATGAGTTACTCGCAAGCTCTGATATTATGCTCCATTCTGTGAAATCAGAAGGCAAAGCAAACTGTGCTATTTTCTCATCAAAAACCTCTGCGAAAAATCAACGTAAGTTTCTGATTGAAGACAATTTACTTACCGCTATAGAAAGAAGAGAAATTTATTTAGATTATCAGCCTCAGTATTGCTTACAGTCTGGAAGGTTATGGGGAATCGAAGCGCTAGCTCGATGGAAAAGCCCAACATTGGGTAACGTTTACCCTGATGAATTTATCTCCGTCGCTGAAGTCAGTGGTCACATACGCGCATTAGGTTGGTATCTTATTGAATTAGCCTACCAACAGTATTCAGAACTCGATTTTCCAGACGATGCTCCTATTTTACTGGCACTGAACTTATCACCAGTTCAAATTGGTGAAACAAACTTTGCTGAAAATATCATTAAAATAACAGAGCGCTACGGTATAAACCCATCCCATATATGCCTAGAAGCCACCGAAGGCATCATGCTAAAAAATCCGGAAGAGGTAGCAAAAGTTGCGTATCAACTTCGTAGTAAAGGGTTTCACTTGGCCTTAGATGATTTTGGTACTGGGTACTCTTCGTTGAAGTATTTGTCATTACTTCCTATTCATGAAATTAAAATAGATCGTAGCTTTATTTGGCAACTTTCAGAATCGAATACCGCTCATGAACTATTAAAAAGCATTGTCGCAATTGGGCGGTCTACAAGAACAAGAACCGTCGCTGAAGGTGTCGAAACCATTGAACAACTAGAATATGTTAAACAATATGGATGTGACATTGTCCAAGGGTACTTATTTTCAAAACCGGTATCACTGGAAAAAGCGATACAAATACGCCAATACGACCTTGAAAAGATGGAATCATACCAATCACAGTAAGTAAGTGTTCAAAAATAGCGCAGGAAAAAAGCTTGAGAACAAGGCGGATTTTTTTGATAAGTAGTTATTCTACAATCAAAAAATCTAACGACGTTATCTAGATTTTTAACAAGCTAGGGTGAACAGTTATTTACTACGATTGGTATCAATGAGTAGCTAAAATATAAACCGCTACCTATAGGTAGCGGT
Source organism: Vibrio sp. 10N.239.312.C11 (assembly GCF_041466065.1). Lineage (NCBI taxonomy): Bacteria > Pseudomonadati > Pseudomonadota > Gammaproteobacteria > Vibrionales > Vibrionaceae > Vibrio > Vibrio sp. 10N.239.312.C11. Next base: position 122,190 of record NZ_JBFSRZ010000004.1, on the reverse strand, counting down.
TTATTATGACTCAAAAAGCCTTATTACTTACGACGACGCCACATTGCTAAGCCAAACAATGACATCAGTGCACCGAAACCAAACGAACCACCGACTTTAAGCTCAAGAACTGCCGGATCATGATCCGATGAACGGAAGTGATCTTGGTACTTCGGCAGATCACCTTTGAACTCTTCGTTGTAATCAAGCAACTTCGATTCACCGCCGTTGATGTGCCAGTCAGTCGCATCCACCACCATGTCTTTCAGGCTGTCGCTGATCAACAGGTGATCCAAAGCGCCAACCTCATCATTGTATGAGTAGCTCCAGCTGTCTGGGTGCTTTTGAGCCACAGCATTAATGTAGCCGTAGTTCTTAGTAATCACCGCACCGGTATCACCAAACTGCTCGACACCGTCAATGTAGGTGTTACGCGCCGCTTTGATTTGCTTACCGTATTTCTCTTCAGAGTAATCCGTCAGTACCAGCATTGGGTCTTCCATGCCGTACGAGTTCATATCACCCAGAATCACTTTATGGCCTTTGATGCCGTCTAGCGCTTCACCCAATGCAACCGCAGCTGCAACACGGAAGTTCTCACATGAACCTTGCTTGTCGGCATCAACGCCACCTTGACCGCCCTGTTCGACAGGGGCTGCATCTTCCCAACACTTAGAACCTTTCGATTTAAAGTGGTTAATCGCAACGGTGAGTTTCTCTTTAGTGCCTTTGACTTTAAAAGTTGGCGCCAATGAGTCACGTTGATAGTTCTTACCGTCTTCAATCACCTTGCCAGAATCGTCTAACACCTCTGGCGCTTGTTGGCTTGGCATCGCGATAACACGGCGGTCTTTAAGCTTAACCACTTTCTTACGGTAAATAACACCTGTTGTAATAACGTCAGTACCAATCGAGTCCATCTCGTCGGTTACGCCATCTTCGTTCGAATCGACAGCCACAAAGGTATAGCGGTCTTTCTTACGCTCAATGCGGTCATTCAGTTGGTTAACAAGCTGCTGAATGGCAGAGCCTTCACCAAAACCGTTGTTCTCAATTTCCATCAAACCAATGATGTCGGCATCTAGACGAAGAATCGCGTTCACAATCTTCTCTTGCTGCATCTCAAACTCAGTGATGGTGTTCGCGCCACGGTTGTTGCCGTGTTGGTTCGCGTCACCGCCAAATGGAGAGTTAAAGTAGTTCAATACGTTGAAGGTCGCGATACGTAGATCACCTTCATCCATATCAGGCTTGTCAGTACGTGGGTCATTTCGGACAAAGTTCTCAGCCGAGATCTGGTTGGTTGTCACTAAGCGATACTCGCCGTAGCTGTAAGTCAGCACGCCTTCTAGGCCAACAATGGTGTCATCAATACGGATGTAGTCTTCTGTTGAACCATCTTGGTCAATATCGGTACGGCCAAAGTCTGGGTAGAAAGGAACCTGTCCGTCACCGGCTTTTTGATCGGTTTCAACAAAAAGACGACGGTCTGCGTTATCTTTAGTTTGCTGTTTCGCATCTTCAGAGCCTGCTGCAGATAACTGGTTCGGCTGCATGTTAATACGCTCATGGGCCAGTACCATGTTGTTACGACGACCTGCGTAATCATAACCAAAGGTACGCGTTACACGCATATCAAGCGCTTCGGTTGTTTTCACCAACATGCCTTCATGGCGTTCAAGCGTTACAGCGAAGTTCTCGTTACGGTCTAAGGCTTCAATTGCTGTCGCTTCAGGCGCTTGTTGCTCGCCCTGCTTAAGCCATTGGTTGTTTTCAACTTTAAGCTGAGTATGACTGTAATACTCTTGAACCTTACCTTTCACACACACGACATCGCCCGCAGCCAGTTCTGAACTCGATTGATTGGTGTGGATAAATAGACCTTCAGAAGTGCTTGAATTAAAGTCATCCTCAAGTGCTTGCAGGTAGAAACCTTTGGTTATGCCAGTAGTGACTGCACTTACCACACCTTTGACGAAGTATTCATCGTCAGTGATGTATGGATAGCCATCAATGAACGGTGATGTTGCGCCTTCACCTTGGATCTCTTGAATAGTCGTGAATACAGGAGCAGAGCCATCTTGTGTACAGGCAAACGCGTCAGGCAACTCTACATTGTCTAGTGAACCTAGCCCTTCAATACTGTCCTTAGGTAACGATACCCATTGCGAAGCATCAAACGTCGCAGAAGGTGTTTGTTTAGCACGAACCAAAGTAACATCTTTCCCCCAGTCCACATCGCCCATCAAACCGACAACATCGTGCACCGAACCATCTGAATTCAAGATAGCCAGCGGATCGTCACCATTGTGATTAGCAATCGACGCGTTAAGAATATCAGCCGCCACTTTAATTTCGTTACTTGCGCTGGTGTGCGCAACCACAAGTACTTCACCGGGCGCTAAAACGTGGCCATTCAAAGGTAAAGTGGCGCCCCATGATCCATTACCATTCGCAGACTTCGCCAACGAGTAACCATCTAAATTAATGCTGCTATCGCCGTTATTGGCAATCTCAACCGCTTTGTTATAGCTGCCGCCTTCCACATATTGTGAAATAAACAAATCAGCGTGTGCGCTTGTGGTTAACAAGCTACCAATTGCCACTGCTAGCAATGAAGGTTTATGTAAAAGAGCCATCCGTTTCACCTAAGTTCATCGATTTATAGTCACTGCCATCTATGGGCAGTCATGTATTTTGTGGTAACTATCAGGTTTATTTATGAAAGGAATAAGTCAGTTGGCAAGAAAATGAGGAACTTATCACTTTGGAATCATCAATTGTTTGGCACGTTTTATATTTCCAACATATATAGAAACAAGAGTGACTTTATAAAACTTGAGGATGCCAAATAAGATCACCTGCACAGCATTAGTATGATGAATGTGTTAGCTAGATAATGCTTAAATTATCAATTCAAACAAGAGATTTACTGGGAAAGTAAATGGAGCGGGCAATAAAAAGCCCAAAGTAAACAAAGTCACTTTGGGCTTGAATTTCTAAACGAGTCGTTTTAGTTCACTCTATGGGCGAGTAACAAAACCTACCGCTTCGTATGCTTTTTTCAGTGTTACTGCAGCACGCTCAGACGCTTTTTCAGCACCCGCTTTCATTACTGCATCCATGTAAGCACGGTCAGCACGGATACGGTGGTATTCAGATTGAATCGGCTCAAGCATTTCAACTAATGCTGCGCCTACGTCTTTCTTGAATGGACCGTACATCTCAACGCCTTGGTATTGCGCTTCGATCTCTTCGAAGGTTTTACCCGTCGCTGCTGAGTAAAGACCCATTAGGTTAGAGATACCCGCTTTGTTTTCCCAATCGTGGGCAATACGTGGTGGCGTTTCTGCATCGGTTTGCGCTTTGTTGATCTTCTTGATGATCGACTTAGGCTCTTCTAGCAGAGTAATCACGTTCTTACGGTTGTCATCCGACTTAGACATCTTCTTCGTCGCATCTTGCAGGCTCATTACACGTGCATTCACTGTTGGAATGTAAGGCTCTGGAACTTGGAAAATTGGCGTTTCAGGACCGTAGATGTTGTTAAAGCGATTTGCGATATCACGCGCTAGCTCTAAATGTTGTTTCTGGTCGCTACCTACTGGCACCTGGTGAGCACCGTAAAGCAGGATGTCTGCAGCCATCAACACTGGGTAGTCGTATAGGCCTACGTTTACGTCATTTGAGTGACGTGCAGACTTATCTTTAAACTGAGTCATACGGCTCAGTTCACCCATTTGTGTGTAACAGTTAAGAAGCCAACCAAGTTGAGCATGCTCTGGTACGTGTGACTGAACAAATAGAGTGCTCTTCTTTGGATCAACACCGACAGCAAGACAGATTGCTAATGCGTCTAGAGTCGCTTCATGCAGTGCTTTCGGGTCTTGACGAACCGTAATTGCGTGAAGGTCTACAACACAGTATTGGCAATCGTAATCATCTTGCATCTGTTGCCATTGACGTAGAGCACCCAAGTAGTTACCGATACTTAGTTCACCAGATGGTTGAACACCACTCAATACGATGGGCTTGCTCATGGTTTTAATTCCTTTGCTTGTTCGCTAAGCTCGTTAACTTAGTTTCTTAACGTAGTATCTGAAAAACTTAGCTTCTTAACTTTAAAATAGAAAAGCCGCACAGCTCTTCTGTACGGCTCATCCAGTGTACTCATTGATAAGTATTTTGCTAGTAGGTTAGCTAACTTTTGTCCGCTTTATGCTGAAACTAGAACGACATCTAGTAATTGCGCAATGTTGTCTGCGACATAGTCAGGGTTTGATGCTGAAATTGGCTCGCCGTGGTTGTAGCCGTAAGTCAGACCAAACGAGTGGCAGCCTGCATTCTTAGCGGCTTTGATGTCATTGCTTGAATCGCCAACCATCAGCATCTCTTCAGCTTTTACATTGTGCTTTTCTAGCAACCAGTTCAACGCCACTGGATTCGGCTTTTTCTCTGGGAAAGAGTCGCCACCCAACACATCAACAAAGTACTTATCAATATCGTGTTGCGCCAGAACGGCTGGTACAAATTTCGATGGCTTGTTTGTTACAAGCGCCATGGTGAAGCCCGCTTTATCCAACTCAGCTAACGTTTCTTTTACTGATGGGTAAAGGTGGCTCAGCTTATGGCCACTCTGCTCATAAAAATCATCAAACAAGATACGCGCTTTCTTTAGCAGTTCAGGCTCTAGGTTTGGATCAACCGTCAAGTTGCGGCTCAGTGAGCGCCCGATAAGAACGTCAGCACCATTACCCACGTAGTCGCGAACTTGCTCTTCGCTTACAGAAGAAAAACCCAGTTCCTGACAAGCCTGATCAGCGGCAACAGCCAAATCAGGCACGCTATCTAACAAGGTTCCATCCAAATCAAAGGCAATCAGTTTTATTGAGCTTAATGACATCTTACTTTCCTATTTATTATGTTCGTCTTATGAGTTGAGCTCCAAGACGTAAAAAAGGGGCCAATGAGCCCCTTAATATTCAATCTATCTGTAGTTTTACGATTATGCGTTTACTTTTGCAAGCTCTGAACGCATCTCATCAATCACTTCTTTGTAATCTGGTTGATTGAAGATAGCGGAACCCGCAACGAACATATCTGCACCCGCTTCTGCAATTTCACGGATGTTATCAACCTTCACGCCGCCATCAATCTCAAGGCGGATATCACGGCCAGATTCGTCAATAAGTTTACGAACAGCACGCAGCTTATCAAGAGTATGAGGAATGAAAGATTGACCGCCAAAGCCAGGGTTCACTGACATCAGTAGAATCATGTCGACTTTGTCTAGGATGTAATCAAGGCAAGAAAGTGGCGTTGCTGGGTTAAGTACGACACCCGCTTTACAGCCGTGTTCTTTGATTAACTGTAGAGTGCGATCAACGTGCTCAGACGCTTCAACGTGGAAGGTAATCATTGATGCGCCAGCTTTGGCAAACTCAGGTACGATGCTGTCTACTGGCTTAACCATTAGATGAACATCGATAGGAGCTGTGATGCCGTAGTCGCGCAATGCTTTACAGATCGGTGCACCAAAAGTCAGGTTAGGTACGTAGTGGTTATCCATCACATCGAAGTGCACAACGTCGGCACCGCCTGCGAGTACTTTTTCGACGTCTTCACCAAGACGAGCAAAATCTGCAGACAAAATCGATGGAGCGATTAGAAAATCTTTCATACCAAACCTCTTAAGAGTGAGTAAATTGCGAATATCACCGCCTTGTGACCTCTCATACACAAGTACAAGACTCAATCCCAAGACTATTTGGTGTGCAATTCTACCTAAGCACCTAAGCAGATCCTAGCAGTTCGAAAGATTAGTTTAAGAAAGTACCCGTGGGTCACTCAATTTAATGAGTTAGAGGATTATTCTGACGACGACAATTCTGTTGAAGCGTGTTGCTGGTTTTTCTCTTTATGGAAAAGCGCCAGTAACTCATCAACTTTATTGCGCCCTGCGCCATTCCGGCTAATAGTGCGCTTAACCTTGACCACGTTCAGTTCCGCACCATGGTATAAACGGCGCGTTAAGGTGGTGTCATGGTTTGAAATCAAGACAGGAATATCGCGTTCCATCGCCGCTTTTTCAGCGACATCCGCCAGTGCAGCTTGGTCATCTAAGCTAAAACCATTACCTGCGTAAGAGGTAAAGTTAGCCGTGTTCGACAGCGGTGCGTATGGAGGATCACAGTAAACCACGCAACCTTTACGCGCGCGGCTAAAGGTTTCATGGTACCCCTCACAGACGAAGGTGGCTTTTTTCGCTTTCTCAGCAAAAAACTCTAGCTCGGCTTCAGGGAAATAAGGTTTTTTATAAGAACCAAACGGAACGTTAAAACCGCCCTTCTTGTTGTAACGACACAAGCCATTGAAGCCAAATCGGTTCATGTACAAGAAAGCTAACGAGCGATACATAACGTTATCTGTACCATTGAACTCAGCGCGAACATCTAAGAACACTTCTCTACGGTTATTCTCCGGACAGAACCAACGCTTCGCTTCAGTGATATAGGTTTCAGGATCGGTTTTAAGTAGATTGTATAGGTTGATAAGATCAGGGTTAATATCTGCAAGTAGGTACTGTTCAAAATCAGTATTCAGAAATACTGATCCGGCACCGACAAACGGTTCTACCAATTTACGAGCAGGTGGCAGGTGACGTTGGATGTCTTCAACTAGGCCATATTTACCACCAGCCCATTTTAGAAAGGCACGCTGCTTTTTCATTTACTGCTCTATCTATCAACTCAAAAATAAGGCTGCGGAATGTAACATATTTTGAGGCTAAGCTCAGGGTTATTTCGCACGTTCTATCTCTCGATGCACTTGATTCATCGATTTTGCCCAAGGTTCCAACTGTTGAAGTGGTTTTGATAACGCACTTGCCGCATCTCGCGCCACTTGAATCGTTGGGTAATCTTGATAAGTGATAATAAACCACTTGGTGTCGTTACGAAGTGTTGGGTAAATACGAACCTTGTTCTCAAGCTCATACTCTTCAATGAAAGATTGTACATCTTCCAATGATGTCATCGCACTCAACTGCAGGGTATAAGCGCGCGGCGAGATAGCTTGTAGCTCTTCGCGTGCAAATGAGAATGTGATTTTTTTTGTCGGAGGTGCTGATTGTGTTAGCTCTGAACCTTCATTCGTTGCCGGTAATGACTCACGTTCCACAACATCAGGCTGCGGGATAACGACTGCATCTGTTTTTTCTTCAACTACAGCTTCAATTGCACTGGTATCAACACTCTCAGGTTTATCATCAAGCAAAGCATCGACCACATCAGAGGTGATCACCACACGTTGCTGATCTTGTTCTACCTGACCAACACTGGCTGTCTCTTCAACCACGACCGGCGGCAGAGAAGAGCTGTCATCGTCAGCACCTTGATAACTCATATCAACTTCGGCTTCAGAATCGACAGTTCCGTCGATTGTGGCTTGCTCAGTTACATTTTCCACTTCCAACGTTGGAATAACTGTCTGCTCAATAGGGGCGATAATAGATTGCGCTTTATCGTCAGGCGTTGGTTGATTAAACATCCACCAGTAACCGCCGCCGATAACAAGCAACAACAACGCCACCACAATCGCAATATTGATAGGTGAACCAATGATTGAGCGAATAATAATCCTTTTTTCCACTTTCAATTCTCCTAAGGCCATTAGCTCACCGGGCAAAGGTTGCGCTTTTTTAAATGCATTTCGCACCCGAGATTCTGACTCATCATCGACATATCGAATCACCAGTGACTCAAAGAAATGTTCAGCTTCTGGTTGCGAAAGATCATCGATCTCAAGGGCGATAGGTTTGTGCGGCTGACCGTAACTAAGTCGTGTTAATAACGTGTCTAGGTGACCAGTTTGCGAGAACAGAACGATATTAATCGTCCATTGAGGGTTTGATTGAGATTCAAGTACCAACATCCATAATTCTGATACCAGTAGCTCAGACAGTCGGTGGGCGTCATCAATGACAATAAGCACATTACACGTATCTCCATCCAGCAACCTAGCAAGGCTATCAGATAAAGAATCATGTTGATTAAAGAGTGGGTCAGAAACAATCTGACTAAGAATAAGTGCGCGGCGCTGTTGATCGTCTTGGCTTGGGTGACAAAGCAGTAAACACTGATTTTTTTCTGTCGACCATGCTTCAAGATAACGCTGAGCTAACCAAGATCGGCCAGAACCCGTTTTACCAGCAACATTTACAAAGTTTGAACCAAAGTTAGTTAAAAGCTGTAAACGCTCTAGCAACTCAACTTGAGACTCTAACTCCAATACTCTTAAATCATGAGCCAAACTCATTGGGGATCCCTACTGATAAGTTCGATCTGTAAAGCGCTTGAGTTGCCTAGAGTTTAGCTAGGCAACCTCATAACCGAATTTAAAGAGTACGGCAGAAATCAATCGCTTGTTTAATGATGTCTTGAGGTACATCAGCAACCACTTCAGCAGTACCAATACTTGTTGGTAATACCAGACGCAACTGACCAGACAGCACTTTTTTATCGCGCATCATGTGCTTCATAAAGTCTTCAAAAGACATGCTTTCTGGCGTATGGATTGGTAGTTTCGCATTCTTGAGTATAGAAATAATTCGCTCAAGTTGCTGCTGAGAAATCAGTCCCTGTAATTGGGCGGTTTTTGCTGCCATTACAGTGCCTGACGACACAGCTTCACCATGTAGCCAATTACCATAGCCTAGTTCTGCTTCAATCGCATGACCAAATGTATGACCTAGGTTCAATAACGCTCTGATTCCTGACTCTTTTTCATCGATAGCAACCACTTCAGCCTTAATTGCACAACAACGAGCAATCGCGGTAATCAGTGCGTCTTCATCAAGTTGATACAGTTTATCTAGATTCTGTTCCAACCAGCCAAAAAAGGCTTCATCGTAAATGATGCCGTATTTGATCACCTCAGCCATGCCCGCTGCAAACTCACGCTCTGGAAGCGTTGATAGGCAGTTAGTATCGATGATGACAGATTTTGGTTGGTAAAAAGCGCCGATCATATTCTTGCCAAGGGGATGGTTCACTGCAGTTTTACCACCTACAGAGGAGTCCACTTGAGAAAGAAGGGTCGTCGGGATTTGAATGAAATCAATACCGCGCTGGTAGCAAGAGGCAGCAAAACCGACCAAATCACCGATAACACCACCACCCAAAGCAATTACCACCACATCGCGGCTGTAATTTCCTTCAAGCATGTAGCTCATCACTGAGTTGAACGTTTCAAGGTTTTTGTACTGTTCACCGTCTGGCAGCTCGAGAAGAGATGTCTGACAGCCGACTTGATCCAATAGCGATAAAATTTTATCAGCATAAAGAGGCGCTACTGTCACATTACTGATAACAACAACTTTCTGCTTACCTGATAAAAAAGAAAGGTACGCCGGGTCTTCAAATAACCCGGCGCCAATAGAGATAGGGTAGCTACGCTCAGCTAGATTGACCGTAATCCGTTCCATGGGTTTGCTCTCCGAAAAATGAACTTAACGTTCTTCTAGCATTTTTACGATCTGGTTGGCTACCACTTTTGCACTTTGGTCGTCAGTACGAACTGTGTAGTCCGCCACTTCTTCGTATAGTGCGTTGCGAGATACAGCTAGATCTTCTAGCACATCACGCGGGTTGTCTGTTTGAAGTAGAGGGCGTTTCTTGTCGCGGTTAGTGCGAGCAAGTTGCTTTTCAATTGTTGTCTCTAGGTATACAACAATGCCTCGTGCAGATAGACGGTTACGGTTTTCTTTGCTCAGCACTGAACCACCACCTGTCGCAAGAACAATACCTTGTTCTTCTGTCAGATCGTTGATTACAGATTCTTCGCGCTTACGGAAACCATCTTCGCCCTCAACATCAAAAACCCATGCGATGTCTGCGCCAGTGCGCTCTTCGATCACAGTGTCAGAGTCTAGAAACTCCATATGAAGTTGGGAAGCTAGGTGTCTACCAATTGTACTTTTGCCGGCGCCCATTGGGCCAACAAGAAAAATATTGCGTTTCTCAGCCATGTTTTTAGCAGTAATTTACAACGTTAATTCAATGACATCGCCACAAGGTAGGTCAGTACAAGTACTGAAATTAAAAGGCCCGTGGCACCGATTCCTCACAGATAATTCGTGATAAGACCCGAAATTATCAAGGTTAGGTGCCACTAATGCAACTTTATTTTTAATCTAATTGCTCATTACTGAATCACAACTTTAGGTGTAACAAAAATAAGTAGTTCACTTTTGCCTACATTTTCATAGCTACGACGGAACAATGCGCCAAGAACAGGAAGGTCTCCTAATAGTGGAACTTTATCAACTTGGCTGCTCACACTGTGTTGAAAAATACCACCTAACACGACCGTTTCACCATTATTAACAAGCACTTGCGTTCCAATTCTTTGCGTGTCAATGGCGACAGCTTCACCGGTGCCGGTTTTCACCACTTGCCCCGGCCTATCTTGAGTCACGCTCAAATCCAATACCAAACGATTGTCGGGTGTGATCTGCGGAGTCACCTTGAGACTCAATACCGCTTTCTTAAATGCGACTGAAGTAGCACCACTTGAAGAAGACTCTAAATAAGGGATTTCAGTACCTTGCTCAATATAAGCGGGTTTTTTATTGGTGGTAATTAAGCGTGGGCTAGAAATAATCTCTGCTTTCGACTCTTGTTGCAGTGCTGACAATTCAAGATCGAGCAAGGTATCAGAACCCAGCTTGGCTACCTGAAACGCAATACTCGACGCGCTCGGGGAAGTTGCTCCTAAATTAACGTTGAGGAAATCGTCAATCGCACTATTCCCACCATTATCGTCATACGGCGTAATTTGCGATGGATGGTTGCCCTCTATCGAGCCGCCAACTTTGAAGCTTCCGTTAGTCGAGGAAACGCCCCAACGCACTCCTAGTTCATCAAGATTACCCTCAGTAACAGTGACAATACGTGCTTCTATCTGAACTTGCTTCACGGGAATGTCTAGCGATTCAATAATGCCTCGTATCACCGCAATGTTTTCTTCCAATTCACGGATCAACAGGGAGTTAGTTCGCTCATCAATGGTAATCGAGCCTCGCTCGGACAACATGCTTACCGCCCCTTCCCCACCAATCATGTCGGCAATGTCGGTGGCTTTGGCAAAGTTAATCTTGATGATTTCCGACTTGAGTTCACCTAGCTCTTCTTCCAAACGAGATTTCTCTAGCGCTTGTTGCTCTCTAAGGTCGAGTTCAGCTTTAGGTGCCACCAAGATAACGTTGCCATCAACACGCTTATCCAACCCCTTAACTTGCAAGATAATGTCGAGAACTTGCTGCCAAGGCACACCATCTAAACGTAAAGTCAGATTACCCGTGACTGAATCAGAAACAACGAGATTGAAATCGTTGTAATCAGCAATAAGCTGCAAAACATTACGTACAGGGATATCTTGGAAGTTAATCGATATCACCTTGCCTTCTTTTTCTAAAACATTTTTCTCTATTGTCACTTCATCAATAGTAGGCCTACTGATCACTACCTCAATAAAGCGACCTTTTAAGTTGTATTCATATTGATAGTCACCAGCGATCGTTGCCAACAATCGCGTACTGGGCGTTTCCTTATACACCTCAATGCCTTCAACTGAGGTCGCGAAGTCCTTCACATCTAGGAGGTAAAGCTTATCGTCATTCACCTGAGTATTGAGTAACTCGATACTTAAACCTTCCTGAGCACGTTGAACATCCACCACAGCAGTGCTGGTTGCCAATTCGATAATGATGACGGCGTCTTTCTCCTTGTTGACCCTAAAATCAATATTTTCCAATTGATTTGGCAAGCTCTCGGCATAGCTGAACACGCTAACCACCAACATCACAGACACAACTAGGCTTTGCAGCCCTTTGTTTATTAACTTACTTAGTCCTTTAATCATATTTACATCTCATATCCACATCATGTGACATTGGTTTACTTCAGAGCGAGCTTAACGTTGCGCTTATGCCAACAACCTAAACCATCTGGAAGGGTTTCATTAATCTGTACGTACTGGCTCGTCACCTTAGTAACTCGACCATTGTTTAAGCCAATAAACTGACCTTTTTTCACATTGACCACGTTCCCTTTCGGGGTTTGTACTAACCCTGAAACGCTTGTTCCACTGCCCATTACGCCTCTTAAACGCAGCTTACTCAGCGGGTATTTTTCTAGCTTGCCATTGCGAGAGCGTGCGCTTGGTTGCCAACAGTCTTTCTTCACCAAGGGTTGGTTTTGTACCATGGCTTCTTTAGGGAGCTCAAAGGGAGGACGAAAGGCGTGGCGTTGATAAGTTGCGGCTAAGAACTCCGTTTCTGGGACAAGTTTTTCTACCTCTTTTCTCGCCTTAGCTTCAACTTGCCTTACAAAATCTTCTAACGAATCCTGATTGGATTTACAGCCTGAAAGCACAAGCAGTAACAATAGGGACAAAAGGGCGCTACTGAATTTCATCATTCACCTCCGATTTAAACTGATAGGTGTAAGCTCGAACCCTGAAATGTAGCGTGCTACTTTCTTGACTGACTCGCTGCCAATTCACATCATCGAAGCTAATAATGCGCGGCAGTTTCGCGATGGCCGCGGAGAAATCGCCAATCTCGTGGTAATCACCGGTTAGCTCAATATTGAGGGGTAACCGATAGAGGAATTCCTTGTTCTGCTTTTGCCCCCAATCAATGCGCGTAAAGGTCAGCGCATTATCCAAACCAAGTTCATTCACTGAGGCCAACATACTGGCGAGCTCCTTTTGAACTGGCAACTGTTCTAACAGATAGTCGTAGCGACTGGTTAGCTCATCCAACTGACTCTGAAGCTTAGGCAAAGCCGCAACCTTGTTCGCTTTTATCCTTAATGTTGCTTTCAAAGTCTGCTCTTGCTGCTTCATCTGCTGCAGTTCATCGTCTAAAGGCAGCACATACAGCCAAGTCCCGACACCTTGGATTAATATCACCAGCAACAGAATAACGAGCAGTTGGGGCAACAACGGCCATTCGGTGATCTCATCAGCATCGAGATCTTGCAAGCTCACACTATTTTGCCAGCTAATCCTACTTTGAAGGTTAGCCATGATTTGCCCCCTTCTCTTTTCTGCTCGCGGTTGCGCTCTCTGCGGTTGTGTTTTCTAAAGAAACAGGGCTAAACACAAAAGAGACCTTGAAGGTCTGAAACTCTTTATTGAAGCGCTTTCGGTTATGGATAATAGAGTGCATCTCGACCCCTTTAAGAGAATCAGAACGCTCTAGATTGTCCAACATTGTGGCGAGGCGAGCCGTACTGTCGCTGATACCTGCCATCTCAATCTCCTGACCATTCATCTTTATCTTGTCGACATACACGCCCTCAGGAATCAGCTCCGGCATTAGATTCATAAAGTCGGTGGTCTTATTACGGCCAAGCTGTAAGGATTCCACCACATCAAGTCGAGTCAGGATCGCTTTATGTTCTTGCTCCGCGACTTTCAGTGATTGGATTTGTCGGTCGAGCTCGGCAATATATTGCTTTAGGTAAGTAAGACGTGCTTGCTGCTTGTCTTGCTGAGCATGGAGATAGTTGCCCACCGCCCATTGCCCTGCAAGCGCGATGATGACGCCAAGAATGACCAGATGAACAAAGCGCTTTTTGTGCTGAGCGCGAATCTCATCACGCCACGGCAGCAGGTTAATTTGATGCAACATGCTTCTCTCCTTGCCACTTGAGTCCACTCATCGCCATACCCGCGGCAATGCCGAAATGTTGCCAGTTCATCGGCAGTTGGTGCCGCTTCGCCACCTTGTTCTCAAATAACGATAAAGGATTGAGCGATTCACAACTCATCTGAAAATGGCGCTCTAGATCTTCAACTACCATCGGAATGCTGACTCCTTCGCCCATCAGCCAGATCCCGGATATCGGCTCAAGTGCATTCACTGAGGAATAGAGTTGCAACTGTCGCTTAAGCTTTTCAACCAAATTGACAATAAACCGATGTGTGTCCTCTGCGTTGCCGAACACACCTTCTGTATAACTCGGGCTGTCAGTGCCGCGAAGATCTTGAGTACCAAAGGCGATGTCTTTATAGAAAGGTGCCGAATCCTGCGGGATAATGCCTAACGACGTTTGGTCAACTCCCACGTCCACCAGCAACCAGTTACTTTTTTCAGGATAAAGGCGTGAAGCCAACTGCCAAATATTGAGCAGTCCATGTGCTTGGGTGTCGATGACAACAGGTTTAAATCCGGCTTTATTTAAAGCATCCGCTCGACTGTCTACAACTTCCTTACGAGTCGCATATATCTGATAGCTAGTTGTCGATCCTTTACCAAATCGTTTGTCTTCCAGCTTTACAAAATCTAAACTCAGCTCCTCGATAGGAAAGGGAGATTGATGAGCAAAGGTTTGATAGATAGAAAACTCCTTTTCTCTGTCTTCTAAGTCACTCTCTATTTGCAGTACTTTGCTGATCACCGTGTTATCGGGTACCGAAATGGCGACGTTGCGACAGCCAAAAGGCAGTCCTTTCCTAAGTTCTTTAAGTTTCTTAACAGTTTTCTGATACTCCAAAGTATGGTTAGCTGTAAAAATGTCGTCCGAAATCGGCAGCTCTTTGTATCCCACTAGGGCATACAACTCCCCCACGGGTTTTAGTACCACGGCTTTGATGCTGTGATGATTTATATCTATACCTGTAATTAATGATGAACCCATGTGACCTAGCTCCTGAAGTGCCAAGCATTTCGTTGATTATCTAGGGGTTGTGATTATTAGTTAAATAAGCGTTAATAAACGAAAGCTAAGTTTTTAACCTAGAGTACAAGGGTTTGCTGCTTATCAGCCTTAACTAATCAGGGATTATCCGGTGAAGTTCATAAAGCGATTATTCATATTTACATTGATTTGCATGATTCTTGGAGTCAGTACAATTTTCGGGTTTTACTATTACGTAAAACCAGAGTTGCCTGATGTTGCCACTTTGCGTGACGTAGAACTCCAAACGCCAATGCAAGTCTTCAGTCAAGACGGTAAATTGATCTCTCAATTTGGTGAAAAACGTCGTAATCCAGTGACTTATGACGAGATTCCTCGCCACCTAGTTGAAGCTTTGATTGCTACCGAAGATAGCCGCTTTTACGAGCACCCTGGTATTGATCCAATTGGTATCACTCGAGCAGCACTCGTGGTTGCTATGTCCGGTTCAGCCAAACAAGGGGCAAGTACCATTACTCAGCAGCTTGCGCGTAACTTCTTCTTATCTAATGAGAAAAAGATCATGCGTAAAATCAAAGAGATCTTCATTGCGATCCACATAGAGCAGCTTCTGAGTAAAGAAGAAATCATGGAGCTTTACGTAAACAAGATCTTCCTTGGTCACCGTTCATATGGTTTCGGCGCAGCAGCGCGTGTTTATTTTGGTAAGGATCTTCCTGAGCTCACCTTAAGTGAATTGGCTACGCTTGCGGGCATGCCAAAAGCACCTTCAACTATGAACCCTATTTATTCTGTTGAGCGTGCGACCAACCGTCGTAACGTGGTGTTACGTCGTATGCTAGACGAAAAATACATCACTCAATCAGAGTACGATGACGCTCGCAGTGAAGAACTTATCTCGAAATATCACGGTGCCGAGATTGAACTGAGCGCACCATATGTAGCAGAAGTTGCGCGATCTTGGATGGTGGAACGCTATGGTGAAGCCGCTTACACATCAGGCATGAAGGTCTACACCACCGTTGATTCAAAACTGCAAAAAGCAGCGAACCAAGCCGCGATTAAAAACCTCCTTGGCTACGATGAGCGTCATGGCTACCGCGGTGCTGAAAAAGTATTGTGGCAAACGGCGCAATCAGCTTGGGATCATGAACAAATCGTTAAGCACCTTAAATCTCAACCAACCTATGGTGACTTAGTACCAGCAGTTGTAACCGCTGTTGATTCGAAAAGCGCTCAAGTTTGGGTTAAGAACCAAGGTGAAGGCATTATCGAGTGGCAAGGCATGAATTGGGCGCGTAAATTCCTAACGGACAACCGCCAAGGTCCAGCGCCTTCTCAAGCGAAAGAGATTTTGGCTGTGGGTGAGCAAATTTGGGTTCGCCATGAAGCAGTAACAGGCGATGAAGTATCTGAAGAGCCTACCGAAGAAACAACAACTGAACCTGAAACACCGATTGTATGGCGACTAAGCCAAGTACCGAATGCGAACACCGCATTTGTTGCCATGAACCCGAACAACGGCGCGGTATTGTCAATGGTGGGTGGCTTTAACTTTGTACACAACAAGTTCAACCGTGCAACGCAATCTATTCGTCAGGTGGGTTCTGGTATCAAACCATTTATCTACTCAGCAGCGATTGAGAAAGGCTTAACGCTAGCATCACTGATCAACGATGCGCCTATCAATCAATGGGATAAGAGCCAAGGCACGGCATGGCGACCAAAGAACTCACCACCGACCTATGTGGGTCCAACTCGTTTACGTATTGGCTTAGCTCAATCTAAAAACGTAATGGCAGTACGTGTACTGCGCGAAGTGGGCTTGGATGATACTCGTAACTACCTAACTCGATTTGGTTTTGATATTGACGAAGTACCGCGCTCTGAAACCATTGCTCTGGGTGCGGGTAGCTTAACGCCAATGAAGGTAGCTCAAGGTTACTCAGTATTTGCGAATGGCGGCTACTACGTTGAACCTTTCTACATCAGCCGCATTGAAACACCATTTGGTGAGACTGAATTCCAAGCGACACCGAAAGTAGTGTGTAAAGACGATTGCCAACAGCCAATGACCTCAGATTCAATGGCTGATGAGTTTGCCGAGCAAGATGTGGATGCCCAAGTACAGTACGCACCCCAAGTGATCACTGAGCAGAACGCGTTCCTTGTTCGTGAAATGATGTACAGCAATATCTGGGGCGGCGGTGACTGGAGTGCTGGCACAGGCTGGAATGGTACAGGTTGGCGTGCTCAACCGCTGAAGCGTCGCGATATTGGCGGAAAAACCGGTACCACCAATGACTCGAAAGATACTTGGTACAGCGGTTACGGCCCTGGCATGGTTGCAACGGTATGGGTTGGCTTTGACAACCACAACCGTAACCTAGGTCGAACCAAAGCGAACTCTAACCTTGGTAAAAATCAAATTACAGGTGCAGAAGCGGGCGCTAAAACAGCAGAGCCGGCATGGGTTGATTTCATGGGCACAGCGTTAGCGGGTGTTCCGGCACAACGTAAAGAGCTTCCAGAGAATATCGTTCGCGTTCGTATCGACCGTGAAACTGGCTTACTGACCAACAAGTTCGACAGCTCATCAATGTTCGAGTATTTCGAGAAAGGCACTGAGCCAACCGAGTACATTACTGAACGTTTCAATGATGACATCTACTCAACGTCATCAGGTGAAGCAGTAGAAGAGCTGTTCTAGTTAGGGTTTGTTGAACCAAGTAACATGAACCAACAAAAAGGGTTGATATGTATTCATATCAACCCTTTTTTTGTGTCTATAATCAGAGCTATCTACGATTTAAATTACTAAACAGCTTTATCTAATTGAGTTCGGATAGCCTCAGCCAATTGCTCAAAGCGCCCCTTTAACGGAGAGCCCGGTCGGTAGGCAACAACAATGCGACGTGAAGGTGTTGGGTTCACCGCTGGAACGTAACACACACCATCTTTCTGTTTTTCCTTCGGTACCGATAGCTGAGGAAGCAAGGTAATACCTGCCCCTGCCGCCACCATGTTACGCAGCGTTTCTAAGCTGGTCGCTTTAAAGCGCTCATCATCTTTTGCACCCGCAGCAAAACAGAAGCCTAAGGCTTGGTCTCGCAAGCAGTGGCCATCGCCCAGTGCAAGTACGGTTTGTCCATTTAACTGCAGCATATCAACAGTGTCTTGCTTAGCCCACTCATGATCACACGGTACTGCGACGCTTAACGGTTCGTTATACACATCAATCTCTTTGAACGCCGCCGTTTCATCAACTGCAGCCAATACCAAGCAATCAAGCTTGCCATCTTCAAGTTGACTCACTAGCTGATGGGTCTGCGCTTCATGCAGGTAAAGCTCAAGATCGGGAAAGCACTCTTTAAGGTGAGGAATGATCTTAGGTAAAATATAAGGGCCAACGGTCGGAATAAAACCAATGTGCATCGGCCCTGTCATCGCTTCACCGTGTCCACTTGCCATATCCTTAAAAGTCTTTACTTCATTGAGAATACGCTTGGCTTGTTCAACAAGTTGTAACCCTGATTCTGTAAATATGACCTTCCTTGGACTACGCTCGGTTAACTGAAGTCCAATTTCATCTTCTAGTTTGCGTATTTGACCGCTTAGTGTCGGCTGACTGACAAAGCACGCTTCTGCCGCTTTTCGGAAGTGTTTGTGCTCTGCGAGCGCCACCAAGTATTCAAAGTCACGAATGTTCATGATCAGTCTCTTACCTCTGGTTTAATAAGAACAAGGGGTTTCATAGAAACATTTAAAAGAAAAATGCTCTTGATAGAATTTACCTATCAAAACCATAACATCAAACGATTAGAGCTATCAAAGGATTTGTCTAATAATGGGCTCAACGAAACGAAACAGAGCAAAGAAAAACGTTAAGCTCTGATAGAACAAAATTCAAAATACTATTTAAGGAAATCAATATGTTTGCATCTAAAGAAGGTCAATCAATCCCTCAAGTAACATTCCCAACTCGCCAAGGTGATGCATGGGTTAACGTAACGACAGAAGAGCTATTCAAAGACAAGACAGTTATCGTATTCAGCCTACCAGGTGCGTTTACACCGACATGTTCTTCAAGCCACCTACCTCGTTACAACGAGCTACATTCTGTATTCAAAGAAAACGGTGTTGATGACATTCTATGTGTTTCAGTAAACGACACATTCGTAATGAACGCTTGGAAAGCAGACCAAGAAGCTGAAAAAATCACATTCATCCCAGATGGTAACGGTGATTTCACAGACGGTATGGGCATGCTAGTTGAGAAAAACGACATCGGCTTCGGCAAACGTTCATGGCGCTACAGCATGCTGGTTAAAAACGGCGTGGTAGAAAAAATGTTCATCGAAGAAGACGTACCAGGCGACCCGTTCAAGGTTTCTGATGCAGATACTATGCTTAACTACATTGCTCCTGAGCACAAAGAGCAAGAGTCAATCACAGTATTCACTAAGCCAGGCTGTCCTTTCTGTATGAAAGCGAAGCAGAACCTAATCGACAAAGGTTTGAACTACGAAGAAGTAGTACTAGGTAAAGACGCGACAACAGTAAGCCTACGTGCAATCTCTGGTCGTACAACGGTTCCACAAGTATTCATCGGTGGCAAACACATCGGTGGTAGCGAAGAACTTGAAGCTTTCCTAGGTTAATGACTTACCATCGATATAAGCTTAACCGTTAAGTTAACTAAGCAATATCAGCTAACCCACCCTCTTGTGGGTTAGCTATTCCAAACACTCTTATCTGAGCTTTGGAAAAGAATATAGCTTGTGACTCGCCCGTCTTTAACTAACCTATAGTTAGTAACAAGAAGCAGATAGCAATAAAGGCAGAGCGACAAGCTAAACCTAATAAAACAGAATCACAAAACTGACCCGCAATCCTGACTCTTAAAAAATCACCAGAGTTGGAGGGGTTCGTTCAAACTAAATTTAGCTATTGCGAGAAAATTATTATGAAACAAGTCAATGTAGATGTAGCAGTTATCGGGGGTGGTACGGCAGGTTTAGGTTCTTACCGCGCTGCAAAAGCACACACTGACAGTGTTGTGATGATTGAAGGCGGCCCTTACGGTACAACCTGTGCTCGTGTTGGTTGTATGCCATCTAAACTGCTTATTGCAGCGGCTGAAAGTGTACACCAAATTGAGAAAGCTCCGGCTTTTGGCGTTCACCCACAAGGTGACATCGTGATTAACGGCCGTGAAGTGATGGACCGAGTGAAGTTTGAACGTGACCGTTTTGTTGGTTTTGTTTTAGAAGGTGTTGATGAAATCCCAGCGCAAGACAAGATCTCTGGCTACGCAAAGTTCTTAGATGACAACACGCTACAAATCGATGACCACACAGTTGTGACGGCTAAGCGTATTGTTATCGCAACAGGTTCTCGCCCTGCATACCCTGCA
Organism: Vibrio sp. 10N.239.312.C11; assembly: GCF_041466065.1. Classification (NCBI taxonomy): domain Bacteria; kingdom Pseudomonadati; phylum Pseudomonadota; class Gammaproteobacteria; order Vibrionales; family Vibrionaceae; genus Vibrio; species Vibrio sp. 10N.239.312.C11. The sequence goes on along the minus strand of NZ_JBFSRZ010000004.1, from coordinate 102,087 downwards.
GTTTGGAATGAACTTGGCGACCGTCTGATCATTAATGATGACGTATTCAGCTGGGATGATTTACCAGAATCAGTGGCGGTATTTGGCCCGGGCGTTATTGGTCTAGAGCTTGGTCAGTCACTGCACCGCTTGGGTGTAAAAACAAAACTGTTCGGTTTAGGTGGTCAAGTAGGCCCAGTAACCGACCCAGAGATCATGGCTTACGCAGACAAAGCCTTCAATGAAGAGTTCTACCTAGATGCTGATGTAAAAATCGAAAGCATGAAACGTATTACTACTGAATCGGGTGAAGATCGCGTCGAGATCCAGTTCATCAATAAAGAAGGTGAACTAGAAACTAACGTCGTTGAATATGTACTTGCAGCAACAGGTCGTCGTCCAAACACTGATAAGCTTGGCCTAGAGAATACCTCTCTAGAACTTGATGAACGTGGTGTTCCTATCGCAGACCACTACACACTACAAACATCGCTACCATCAGTATTTATTGCCGGTGACGCAAGTAACCAACTGCCTCTACTGCATGAAGCAGCAGACCAAGCACGTATTGCCGGTGATAATGCAGGTCGCTTCCCTGAGATTCGTGCAGGCCTACGCCGCTCTAAAATCTCTGCGGTATTCTCTGACCCACAAATCGCTATGGTTGGTGAAACTTACAAAGAGATCACCACACGCTTAGGCACATGTGGTTGTTTCGCAACAGGTGAAGTGTCTTTCGAGAACCAAGGTCGTTCACGAGTCATGCTGCGTAACAAAGGTATTCTGCACGTATACGGCGAGCAAGGTACAGGCCGCTTCCTTGGTGCTGAAATGATGGGACCAAACGCAGAACACTTAGCTCACCTATTAGCTTGGGCACACCAGAACAAGATGACGGTTTCTGAAATGCTAGACATGCCGTTCTACCACCCAGTAATTGAAGAAGGTGTACGAACAGCGCTACGTGACCTCAATGCGAAACTGCACCTAGGTCCAGAGATGGTGAAACACTGTCTAGATTGTGGCCCTGGTTGTTAATCGCAGATCATCAGGAAAGATAGCAGCTTGCTCTATTAACAGAAACTAGATACTAAAAAGGAAAGCCAGTGGCTTTCCTTTTTCTTTTGGCTGAACGCATCAGCTAATCAAAGTTAAACTCGTCATTTCAGAACCGAGGGACAAGGTATCTGGAATCTCTTGAAGCCATTGCGTCACTAAAAGCTTTAAGCAATTACTTCTCAGCAGCAATCACAGAGATCTCAACAAGTAGCGCTTCACGAGCCATATCACCCGTTACACATGCGCGAGCTGGAGCGTGACCTTCAGGAACCCATGTATCCCATACTGCGTTCATTTCTTGGAAGTCTTTCATGTCTTTCAAGTAAATCGTTGCTGACAGCATGTGCTCTTTATCGCTGCCCGCTTGCTCAAGTAGGGCTTCCACTTTATCTAGCATCGTTTGTGTTTGTTCTGTGATGTCTTTAGTTGCATCAGCACACACCTGGCCACATAGGTAGATAGTGCCGTTGTGTTTAACAATACGGCTCATGCGTTGTTTGGTTTCTTGGCGCTCAATCATCGACTTTCTCTCTCTGTGTCACCGTGATCCAATATCTTGTGACGTGTTATTATCAGGGCAACAAGCATAACGCGAATCAAACCTAAGATGACATGCATTCATTGCAATAAAAGTGAAAAAATCCGTAACAAACTCGGCCGCTGCCAACGTTGTATGAACCAACTGATGGTGTTGTCGATTTTAAGTTGGGGAGCGTGGTGGTTATTTTTCAAAGAAGACCCAAAAACCATCAATGCCATCGCGTTGATGATGGCCGCTTTCGCGTTCAGTGGGTTGTTGTGGTTGCATTGGATAATGAAATTTTTCGTGCTGCCTTTAAGGAACAAAAAGCGTTAGCTGGAAATCTTTACTGGATAAAGAGTAGTGATTAGAGACCGAGCTAAATAATCCGATAATTCGTCATAATTATCGAGCCATCATCATTTCCCAAACAGCAGATAGAAAAAAGCCCCAGAACCAATCGATTCTAGGGCTTTCTTAGAAAATTCTAAGAAAAAGCAGTGGTACTTTAATAGACCGGACTTTTCTTAGTTTGTTCCCAAAAAAGATCAGATTTTTGATCTTTTTTTTAGGGGCTATAAAATCAATGCTTTATGCAACATTCACCTTTGCGATGATCTGTTCAACCAAGTTCACTTCCAACGCCACTTCATCACATGCATGTTGGCGAGGACACTGATCACAATCTTTCAGTACCTTCTCAGGCAACAGAGATTTTGATGTTGGTAAGAAGTCATGCTTCATAAAGAACTCTGGGGTACGAGTCAGCACAAACACCTTCTTGATCGCTATTTGTCGCGCTTTATCAACCAAGTGCTGCACAATCGCGGTGCCCTGCCCTTGGCCTTGCCAACCAGCTTCAACACCTAACGAACGAATTTCCGCTAAGCCAGAGTCATACACATAGAGTGATGCACAACCTGTCACCTCACCATGATGCTCTGCGACGGCAAACGAACCAATATCACGCACCAGTTCATTACGAGAACGAGGTAGGTTTTCACCCATATTCGCCCAGTAGGCCACCATGCCTTCCAACGCTTCAATATCGGTCAGACGAGCAGAACGAACCTTAACGATAGAAGTATCACGCTGTGATAAACGCTTCTCTGCTTGGTCAACCGCGTAAGCCACTTGTTGTGGTGATACACCACCTAGCGCACTACGTTTTTCAAGACACGACTCAATGGTCAGGATGTCATACACATCCTCTTCAATCACCTCAGAGAACTCTTTCATCTCCGCGATGGTTAATTCTTCTAATGCGCAGCCTTTAGCAATCGCAGCAACTACCGTCACACCAACAATATGGTGAGCTTCACGGAAAGGAATGCCTTTCGCTACTAAGTAATCAGCCAATTCTGTTGAGTTCGCATAACCTTGCTTCGCTGCTTCAAGTGTACGTTCGCCGTTCACTTTAATGCCATCAAAACAAAGAGCAGCCATTTCCATACAATCATTCCAAGTATCTAAAGCGTCGAACAGACCTTCTTTATCTTCTTGCATGTCTTTGTTGTACGCCAAAGGCAGAGCTTTTACAGTCATCATCATTGCAGCTAATGAACCGTACACACGGCCAGTTTTGCCACGGATTAGCTCTAGCGCATCTGGGTTTTTCTTTTGTGGCATCAGAGATGAACCTGACGTCACTGTATCGGCTAACTCGATGAAGTTCGATTCACCCGAGTTGTAGAAAATCATATCTTCTGCAAGACGTGAAAGGTGAAGCATAGAAATAGATGCAATCGACATCAGCTCCATCACATGATCACGGTCAGATACTGAATCTAGAGAGTTACGCGTTGCACGATGGAAACCTAAGTTGTGAGCTAACTCTTCACGGTCCATCGGGTAAGCAGTTCCAGCAAGGGCACCAGAACCCAGCGGACATGTATCTAGACGCTTAATCGCATCATTCAAACGAGAATAATCACGCTCAAGCATTTCAACGTAAGCCAAGCACCAGTGAGCAAAAGTTACCGGCTGAGCACGTTGTAAGTGAGTGTAGCCAGGAAGTACGGTTTCTTGATGCTGAGAAGCGACGTTCACCATTTGGCTTTGTAGGCGATCCAATGCAAGTAGCAGTTGGTTACCTTGCTGACGACACCATAGTTTAAGGTCTGTCGCCACTTGGTCATTACGAGAACGGCCAGTGTGAAGTTTTTTGCCCAAGTCACCGACTTTGCCGATAAGTTGTTGCTCGACCCAGCTGTGAATATCTTCTGCATCAGAACGTAGAATCTGTTCAGGATCTTCCATCACCTCAAGTTTTAGCTCATTCAACGCTAACTCAAGCTTCTGTTGCTCTTCTTCGGTTAATACGTTGACCGACAGTAGAGCTTTAGACCAGGCAATTGAGCCCACAATGTCTTGCTCAGCCAATCGGTAATCAAAACGAAGAGAATCGTTAAAATCTTTAAACCGGGTGTCTGCTGCTTGGGTAAATCTACCGCCCCATAATGCCATTGTGTATCTCCTAATTGCACAGTGCTCACTGTTTTTGCAAATGATAATTCTGATTAAAATTCAGTATTTTTCTGATGGTTTAAACTTACGGCAATTCAAAATGAAAATAAAGTATTAATTCATTATTTTCACATATTTATTCACCAATGATTTAATCCACTATTTATTTTCAGCGTGATTCGCGAATTATATGCCATTCAATGATAAAAACCGAAGCTGATTTATTAGGCTAATAGATAGAAAAAAGCCCATTCACTAGTCAATAGTGGATGGGCTTTGCATAATAATGTCTATTTGCTAACCTTCCGTTATTCGTAAAAGGCTAGCTTACTAACTCATGGTTAGGATTACTTTTGACTATTCAGAGCACGGATACGGCTTGATAGCGAGTAAAGACGGATAAAGCCTTCAGCGTGGCTTTGGTCGTAAACTTCATCTTCACCAAAGGTTGCAAACTCTTCTGAGTACAGGCTGTTGTCAGAACGCTTCTGAGTCACCGTTGCATGGCCTTTGTAAAGTTTGATAACCACTTCACCATTTACGTCTTGTGCTAGTTCATCTGTTGCCGCAAGAATTGACTTACATAGCGGAGTGAACCAACGACCGTCGTATACAAGGTGAGAAGCTTTAACACCTAGCTCTTCACGGAATTCGAATGCCGCTTTATCAAGAACCAGTTGCTCTACTGCACGCAGTGCTTCCATCATGATTGTGCCACCTGGAGTTTCGTAACAACCACGAGACTTCATGCCAACAAGACGGTTCTCTACGATATCGATACGACCAACACCGTGCTTCGCACCCTTCTCATTTAGGTAAACCAGTGCGTTGTATGGCGTCATTGTTTCGCCATCAACCGCTACCACTTCACCTTTTTCAACTTTAAGCGTCACAGTTTCAGATTCGTTTGGCGCTTGCTCTGGGTCTACAGTCCAAGCCCAGCAATCTTCATCCGGTGCGTTCCATGTATTTTCTAGCACGCCGCCCTCTGTAGATATATGCCATGCGTTTGCATCACGCGAGTAGATCTTAGTAAGAGAAGCCGTACAAGGGATGTTACGTTCAGCTAGGTAATCTAGACACTCTTCACGGCTCACTAGATCCCATTCACGCCAAGGTGCAATTACGTGTAGATCCGGTGCTAGTGCAGCAAATGCGCCTTCAAAACGAACTTGGTCGTTACCCTTACCTGTACAGCCGTGACACAGTGCGTCTGCACCGACTTTACGTGCAACCTCAACCTGAGCTTTCGCGATAATTGGACGAGCCATCGAAGTACCTAGTAGGTATTTACCTTCGTAGTAAGCGCCAGTTTTTAGCGTTGGGTAGATGTAGTCAGCCACCATCTCTTCTTTAAGGTCTGCGATGTAGCACTCAGATGCACCAGAAGCTTTTGCTTTCTCTTCAATACCAATCAGCTCTTCATCGCCTTGGCCTACATCTGCAACAAATGCGATAACTTCGCAATCATAGTTCTCTTTCAACCATGGAATAATTACTGATGTGTCTAGACCGCCAGAGTAGGCTACTACAACTTTCTTTACGTTAACTTTGCTCATTTTCTTTCTCCTAGTTTCCATACTGCACATGGCGGTCAGCGTTGGAAATGACTTCATTATTATGTGTTAAATTTATTTGTCTAAATTCTTTAAGTAGTAACTCGTTGTGAGGTCTACTGAGGTAAAAACTGCGTTCCTATGCTTTTACCTGAAAACAGTTGTGTTAGCTTTTCTGGGTATCGCCAAGTGGCAACTTCGATTGGTCGCCCAAGGTCGTTAGCGGCTTCTAGTGCGGCTTGAACCTTAACGATCATGCCATCGGTAATCACTTTGCCTGTAATAAGGTCATCAGCTTGTTGTTGATTAAGGCTTGGAATCAGGTGACCTTTGCCATCCAACACACCGCTTACATCAGAAAGCAGTACCAGTTCAGCATCAAGCGCGCCTGCAACGGCAACCGCAGCTTGGTCGGCATTCACATTCATCAGTTGGCCTTGCTCAGTCAGACCAATTGAGCTAATGATTGGCAGTGCGCCCGCATTAAGAATCGCTTGCAGAACGGTTGAGTCGCCCGGCTCCGCTTTTCCTACCGCGCCCAGTTCAGGGTTCAGTTCGCTCACTTTGCATAAACCACCATCTGCAAGGCTCAAACCAACGGCATTGATACCGTCTTTAATTGCCTGACCTTGAAGTAGTTTGTTGGCCGTGCCCGCTAGCGCGCCAGCGATAACAGGGATCTGATCATAAGGAGTAACACGTAGCCCCTCTTTCTTAACGGTTTCGAGGTTCAACTTATTCATCAAATCATCAACAAGGTAACCGCCGCCGTGAACAATCACGATTGGTCGCTGTGCCTGTTGTTGGTAAGCTGAAATCGCACCAAATAACTTGCTAAGTGTTTCACCACAAGATAGCGCAGCGCCACCTAACTTTATGATTAATGGTTGATTATTAAGGCTCATATCTAGATTTCCTTACACTAACGCAGTTAATGGCGCAAAACCATAACGTAAATTTAAACACTGCATCGCTTGGCTAGATGCACCCTTTAATAAGTTATCAATCGCTGAAACAACGATGATGTGCTGACCTTGTACCTTCCAGCCTAAATCGCAGAAAGGTGTCTGTTCTACATCTTGAATTCTTGGCAATGTCTCTTCGAGCAATCTCACAGCTGGCTTACCTTGATAAGCTTGCTCGAAGGCATCTTGTATCTGTTGTTCTGCCACACCGTCAGCCAGTTTCATGGTAATGGTCGCTAAAATGCCACGCTTAAAGTTGCCGAGGTGCGGGGTGAAAATCACATCACGTCCTAAATGTGCGGCCATTTCAGGTTGATGACGGTGATTGAAGACGCCATAAGCTTGCAGGCTCACTTCGCAGAAGCTGTTAACCATGGTCGCCTTGCGGCCTGCACCAGTCACACCGCTGGTTGCATTAATCACTGGCCATTGGTTCTCATCAAGTAGCTTGGCTTCAACCAAAGGCTTAATCGCCAGTTGTGATGCCGTTGGGTAACAACCCGCTACCGCAACAAGCTGAGCTTCTTTGATTTCTTGTTCGTTCCATTCCGCTAAACCGTAAGCCGCTTTGTCTAGACATTGCTCGTGTTGATGTTCAAAACCGTAAAACTCTTGATAGAAGTTTTCACCTTTAACTCTGAATGCACCCGATAGGTCGAAGACTTGGCAATCGTTCTCTAGAAAAATGGGCGCTAGGTCGTGACTGACTTCGTGTGCCGTTGCTAGAAAAATCACATCAGACTGTTTAGCCACTTCTTCCGGATTTGTTAAAGGTTGTACTGGCATATCAATCAGGCCAGCTAACTTACCGTGCAGTGCAGCGATAGGTTTGCCCGCATCTACACTATTGGCTGAGACATATAAACCTGATAGCGTGAGCTCAGGGTGTCTGTTTATCATTAGAGCCAGTTCTGCTCCTGTGTAGCCGCTTGCACCAATGATCGTGGTTTTCAACATCTCAACACATCCATTCTTGAGGTAAGTTATATTTCAAATTTGACTATTCATACTTAATTTTTAGCTATATTTGATTTCTTATGCATTAAATATGATTTAATATGTGTTTTACCGACTTATGGTTTTCCTGTCAATAGTAGAAGTGAAGATATTATGCAATTACCGAGTTTCCTTGAGGTCTATAAAGGCCTAATTTCCACCGACTCCATTAGCTCAACAGATCCAAGCTGGGATCATGGCAACGAGAAAGTGATCGAAAAAATGGCTCAATGGTTTAAAGACGTAGGCTTTAGCGTTGAGGTCGTGGAAGTCGAACCCGGCAAGCATAATATGGTCGCAAAGATGGGTTCTGGCGAAGGGGGCTTATTGCTTGCAGGACACAGCGACACCGTGCCATTCGATGAAGGACGTTGGAACTTCGACCCTCACGCATTGACAGAACACAACAACCGCTTCTACGGATTAGGCACCGCCGATATGAAAGGCTTTTTTGCCTTCGTTTATGAAGCTGCTAAGAAAATGGATTGGAGCAAGCAAACCAAGCCGCTTTATGTTTTAGCTACGTGTGACGAAGAAACCACTATGCTAGGTGCACGTCATTTCACTGAAAATGCGCCGTTTAAACCGGACTACTGCATTATTGGTGAACCGACCAGCCTAGTGCCTATTCGCGGTCATAAAGGTCACGTCGCTAATGCTGTGCGAGTAACGGGTAAATCAGGTCACTCTTCTGATCCTGCATTAGGCGTTAACGCCATCGAGATCATGCATGAAGTGCTGTTTGCTTTAATGCAGCTGCGTGACAAGTTAGTCAAAGAGTACCATCACCCGGGTTTCGCGATTCCAAGCCCGACTCTAAATCTTGGGCATATTCACGGAGGAGATAGTGCTAACCGAATCTGTGGTTGTTGTGAATTACACTACGACGTTCGTCCTTTACCGGGCATCAGCTTAGATGGTTTGGATAACATGCTACGCAGCGCGCTCAAGGAAGTAGAAGCAAAATGGCCGGGCAGGATTGAGATTACTCCCCTGCATGAGCCGATTCCGGGTTACGAATGTCAGCACGATCATCCATTTATCGGTGGCATGGAATCAGTGTGTGAAACCGAATCTCAAACTGTGAACTATTGTACTGAAGCACCTTTCCTTCAGGAGTTATGTCCAACCTTAGTGTTAGGCCCAGGCTCAATCGACCAAGCTCACCAACCGGATGAGTTCTTAAGCTTCGATTTTATTGACCCTACAATTGATGTTCTGAGTAAATCGATCCGTAAATATTGTTTCTAGTTATTACTTTCCTTCCGATATTTTCATATAAAAGCCACCCGAAAAGGTGGCTTTTATTCTGTTATCCCTGACACAGCCCGATCTTGTAATTAAATTTCACTTTTTCCCTAAGTTTTGAAAAATTTACTTCTCCCGCATTTTTAAACCTAATAATTGCAAACTTAGAATGCTTTATTTGACTAGATACAGCACTTTTCGCTAGATTGTGTACTTAACAAGGAACAATGGATGTAATTTTTTTACGAGGCAGGATGACAATGAACGAGAAATACGCCGCTCTCAAGAGTAACGTAAGCATGCTGGGACGCTTGCTAGGTAACACAATCCAAGATGCACATGGTGACGTTATCTTAGAGAAAGTGGAGACTATCCGTAAACTTTCCAAATCCGCCCGCGCAGGCAACAAAGCTGACCGTGACAGCCTAGTTGAAGAAATCAAAAACCTGCCGAACGAACAACTCACTCCTGTTGCTCGTGCATTTAACCAATTTCTCAACCTCACCAACATGGCAGAGCAATACCATACTATCTCTCGCCACTGTGAGGAGCATGTTTGTGAACCAGATGTGCTGCAATCTCTATTTTCCAAATTAAATCAGAATGACATCAGCAAGCTAGACGCGGCTCAAGCCGTTCGCGACCTGAACATTGAACTCGTTCTGACTGCACACCCAACAGAAATCACTCGTCGCACCATGATCAACAAGCTGGTAAAGATCAACGAGTGTCTGTCTAAATTAGAATTAAGCGACCTATCACACAAAGAGCGCGTGAAAACCGAACGCCGCCTAGAGCAACTGATCGCTCAAGGTTGGCACTCTGATGTAATTCGTCAGCAGCGCCCAACGCCACTTGATGAAGCTAAGTGGGGCTTTGCGGTTGTCGAAAACTCACTTTGGGAAGCTGTGCCTGATTTCCTACGTGAAATGGATGGTCGATTAAAAGGTTACCTTGGTGAAGGCCTGCCAATTGATGCGCGCCCTGTTCATTTCTCATCTTGGATGGGTGGTGACCGCGATGGTAACCCATTCGTAACGCACACCATCACTAAAGAAGTACTGCGTCTGTCTCGCTGGAAAGCCGCTGATCTATACCTAGGTGACGTGAACGAGTTGATTACCGAACTGTCGATGACCAAGTGTAATGATGCCGTTCGTGAATTGGCTGGCGATGAGCACGAAGCTTACCGTGCAATCCTGAAGAGCCTACGTACTCTGCTCAACAACACGCTAGAAGTGCTTGATGCAAAACTGCACGACGCAGAAGTACCGAAGAAAGAAACTCTCCAGAACATAGACCAACTTTGGACACCACTTTACGCATGTTACCAATCACTGCACGAATGTGGCATGGGCGTAATCGCGGACGGTTCTCTACTTGATACGCTACGCCGCCTAAAAGCATTCGGCGTGCATTTGGTTCGTCTCGATGTTCGTCAAGAAAGTACTCGTCACTCAGATGTGCTATCTGAATTGACTCGCTACCTAGGCATTGGTGATTACGACCAATGGAGCGAGCAAGATAAGGTTGCTTTCTTAACCAATGAATTAAGCTCAAAGCGCCCACTGTTACCACGCGACTGGGAGCCATCTGAGCAGGTCAAAGAGGTTTTAGACACCTGTAAGGTCGTTGCTGCTCAACCTCGTGAAGCCTTTGGTGCTTACGTGATTTCTATGGCTCGTACTGCCTCGGATGTATTGGCTGTACATTTGCTTCTACAAGAATGTGGTTGCCCGTACCGCATGGACGTATGTCCATTGTTCGAAACGCTAGACGACTTGAACAACTCAGAAGCCGTAATGAAACAGCTAATGAGCATCGATTTATACCGTGGCTTTATCCAGAACCACCAAATGGTGATGATCGGATATTCTGACTCAGCTAAAGATGCCGGTGTAATGTCTGCAGGCTGGGCGCAATACGATGCAATGGACAAGCTAGTTAAGGCTTGTGAAGAAGAAGGCATTGAATTGACTCTATTCCACGGTCGTGGTGGTACGGTTGGTCGTGGTGGTGCGCCAGCGCACGCAGCTCTTCTTTCTCAGCCACCTAAAAGCTTGAAAGGCGGCTTACGTGTAACTGAACAAGGCGAAATGATCCGCTTTAAACTTGGCTTGCCAGATGTTGCAGTTAATAGCTTCAACCTATACGCAAGTGCTATTCTAGAGGCGAACCTTCTGCCACCACCAGAGCCAAAACAAGAATGGCGCGACCTAATGGAAGTGCTGTCTGAAGTATCTTGCGAAGCTTACCGCAACGTCGTTCGTGGTGAAGAGAAGTTTGTTCCTTACTTCCGCCAAGCGACGCCAGAGCTAGAGTTAGGCAAATTACCTCTTGGTTCTCGTCCTGCGAAACGTAACCCGAACGGCGGCGTAGAAAGCTTACGTGCGATTCCATGGATCTTCTCATGGAGCCAAAACCGCTTGGTACTTCCAGCTTGGTTAGGTGCAGGTGAAGCGATTCAATACTCTGTCGATCAAGGCCATCAAGCGCTACTTGAAGAGATGTGTCGTGAATGGCCATTCTTCTCTACTCGTCTAGGTATGTTGGAAATGGTGTACTCGAAGTGCAACATGGAAATTGCGAAGTACTACGACCAACGTCTTGTTGATAAAGAACTACTGCCGTTAGGTGAGTTACTGCGTGAACAACTGCAAAAAGACATCAAAGCGGTGCTGAATGTAGAAAATAACGAGAACTTGATGCAAAGCGACCCTTGGGGACTTGAGTCAATTCGTCTACGTAACATCTATGTTGAGCCACTAAACATGCTTCAAGCGGAACTGCTTTACCGTACTCGTAAGTGTGAAACACCACCAGCAGAGCTAGAAGAAGCGCTAATGGTGACAATTGCAGGTATTGCAGCAGGTATGCGAAACACTGGTTAATTAGTGATTCCATCTACAAAAGAAACAAAAGGTCGCCATTGGCGACCTTTTTGTTTTGCCAAACGACCACTAGTGAGTATTTTGTCAGTTTTTTGGGTTATTTTGTCCATGTATTCTACTTTATGCTTATTATTTAGATATACTACTGCTCCGCTGCAGAAACACTCCAAAATAATAATCTGCGGCACTCGACCAATAAACTGGTCAACCTAGGTGATAAACGGCTTTGTAAGGTGACATAACCAACGATTGAGTTGGTGCTACTTGAACATAACCAATATAACGTGCCATAGAAGCACACTTGTTGTTCAAGTATTTGTTTACTGTTTACCATTTGGATTTCAGACATGTCATTACCACACGTAATTTTAACCGTTTTAAGTACACGCGATGCTACTGGTTACGATATCACAAAAGAATTCTCCGCAAGCATTGGTTACTTCTGGAAAGCTAGCCACCAACAAGTTTACCGCGAGCTAAATAAAATGGCTCAGAACGACCAGGTAACTTGCGTACTTGAGCCTCAAGAAGGCAAACCTGATCGTAAAGTTTACTCTATCACCGATGCTGGCCGTGGCGCGCTAGGTGAATGGTTTGAACAACCAACTGCACACCCAACAGTTCGTGACGAGTTCTCAGCTAAGTTAATCGCTTGTGCTGTACAACCTTCTGATGCGTACCGTGTACAACTTGCTGAACTAGTAGAAGAGTCTCGCAAACTGGTTTCTCACTACAAAGAAATCGAAGCGGCTTACTACGCAACGCCATCTACACTAGATAAGCAAGCACGCCTAGAGCGTCTAACGCTTCGTCGTAACCTACTGATCCGTGAAGCATGGATTGTATGGGCTGACGAAGTACTGCTTGAACTTGGCGCTCTTGCTTAAGTTAAACTAGAAGCTAGAAGCTAGAAAAGCAAAAGGCTTGAACTCTTAGAGTCCAAGCCTTTTTTGTATCTATAGGATTTGAAATGTTACTACCAGAAGCTTTTACAAGCGCTTGGGCTTTACTTACAGCGCAGCAACCTGTGGGCGAACACCTAGCGTATGGCAAAGTGCATAAGTCATTTCTGCACGGTTTAGCGTGTAAAAGTGGAAATCTTTCACACCTTCACGGCTTAGCGTACGAACCATATCGATCGCTTGGCTAGCACCGACTAACTGACGAGTTGTTGGATCATCATCCAAGCCTTCGAACTGCTTCGCCATCCAACCTGGTACTTTTACGTTATTCATCGCAGCAAAACGAGACGCTTGCTTGAAGTTAGAAACCGGCAAGATACCCGGCACAATCTCTACGTCAACGCCAGCCGCCACACAACGGTCACGAAAACGTAAGTAGCTTTCGACATCGAAGAAGAACTGAGTGATTGCACGGTTTGCACCCGCATCCACTTTACGCTTTAGGTTAATAAGATCAGATTGAGCGCTTTTTGCTTCAGGGTGAACCTCAGGGAATGCCGCTACTGATATATCAAAGTCGTGACGAGATTTAAGCAGCTCGACTAAATCAGACGCATACATATCTGGCGCACCACCGCCTGCTGGAATATCACCGCGCAACGCAACAATACTTTCAATGCCATTTGCCCAGTAATCGTCGGCAATTTGAATCAGCTCTTCGCGGCTAGCATCAATACACGTTAAGTGTGGTGCAGCAACTAAGCCTGTTTGGTTCTTAATTTCTTTAATGATTGAGTGGGTACGATCACGCTCACCCGAGTTTGCACCATAGGTTACTGATACAAATTTAGGTTGAAGTGTTTTAAGACGGTGAACAGAATTCCACAGGGTCTCTTCCATCTTCTCACTGCTTGGTGGGAAAAATTCAAATGACACATTGATGTTGTCAGAAAGCTCTGCAATATTCTGATTTAAAGCGTCGATATGACTTGCGTGTGTGTATCCCATCTTACTCTCCCTGTGGCAAAAGCAACCACTAAATAATCTCAAATCCCTAGCGACGTTTAGACGTCTATATGTCTCCAGAATGAATTGAATACGATTTAATGTCAACAGATCCATTATGAATTTTTTTCAAGTAGATAGTGAGAAAAGCTCAAGCCGATAGGTGGGTCGCAAAGAAGAAATAATGTAGAAAAAAGGCTGAAAACACATCGTGCTTTCAGCCTTATTTATCTTAGTGGATAGTATGCTATTTACGCATTTAAACAATTAATCTGAGTATTAAAGCAATTGATCTGACTATTAAGCCAATCGCTCTAAGTATTAAACCAACCGCTCTAAGTATTAAAACAGGCTAGACATTCTGTTTAAATCAGACTGAATTGCACCAGCTGTCACTTCACGACCAGCACCTGGGCCACGAATAACCAATGGATTATCTTTGTACCATTTGCTCTCAATCGCAAAGATGTTGTCGCAAGGCAGTAAGTTCGCCAGAGCGTGTTCTTTAGATAACGCTTCAACGCCTACCGTTGCCTTACCATTCTTCTCTAAACGCGCTACGTAACGAAGAACCTTCTGTTGAGACTGCGCTTTCTCTAAACGCTCGGCCAACTCTTCACTCAGTACAGAAGCTTTATCAAAGAAGTCATCCACTGACAGATCTTGTAATTCTTCAGGTACCAATGATTCTACTTTGACGTTTTCAGGCTCAATATCTAAACCCGATTCACGCGCCAGAATCACTAGCTTACGCATCACGTCAGAGCCATCGAGGTCAGCACGAGGATCCGGTTCCGTCAGGCCTTGTTGCCACGCTAAATCAACCAACTCGCTGAATGACACCGTGCCATCAAACTGTTGGAATAACCAAGATAGAGTGCCCGAGAATATACCTGACAGAGCAATAATATCGTCACCGCTTTCGCGCAGGTCACGTACCGTGTGGTTAATCGGTAAGCCGGCACCCACTGTCGCATTGTACAGCCAATGACGGCTTATCTTAGCGAAAGCATCTTGTACCTGATGGTAATACTCGCTTGATGCAGAGCCTGCCACCTTGTTAGCTGAGATCAGGTGGATACCTTGTTGTGCAATTTGCAGGTACTTTGCTGCAAGCAGAGGGCTTGCGGTGACATCGAGTACTACAGCTTCATCGTAACCCTGAATAGAACCCAAACGCTCTAACCAGTCGTTACCATTGTTGGCAATCGCTTCGTCATCAAAGCGTTTACCAACTGAAGTCGCATCAATGCCTTGATCGTCGAACCAATAAGTTTGGCTATCAACAACCGCAACCAATTCAAAGTTCATCCCACGGCGCTTTTCAAGTTCAGCCTTTTGTTCAGCAAACAAGCTTAACCAACTTGAACCAATGTTGCCCTTACCACACAAGGCAATCGCAACACGCTTTTGCGCTTGGAACAGTTGAGAGTGAATGCCTTTCACTAGGCTTGATGTTTCACTCTTACGAATCACAGCCACCAAGCTTAAGCCAGAGTTCGCTTCTGAAATGAACTCAACCGGCGAGCTCTTAAGCTGCTGGTAGAAACCGTAGCAATGGTTCGGGTTCTTAGTCACACCAGCACCCACTGCTGCAATTAGAGAGAAACCTTCTTTGAGCTTAATTTCCGCTTCAATCGCGTGATCTTGTAGATATTCTAAAGCGCCACCAGCGATCTCTTCTGTATAAGCAAGGCGCAAACAGTGCTGATCGGGTTCAAGCTCATAAGCAAGCGGCTCAAGTTGAGCGCGCTTAAGCCCTTCCAGTACTTCACTTTCTAGACGGTCAAAATCATGACCGTGACCAAAAGTCAGCTGCACGATCAGAACTTCATCCAGAGAGGTAATGATTTTTGCGCCACGACCCGATGCCAGTACACGCTCTATCTGTGTAGAGCCAGCCTCCGGCTGGTAGCTGCAGCGCAAGCTGAGATCCATAGCACTTTGAGCCACAGGCTGTAGCGTTCGGCTATGGAGCACTGGAGCCGCCAGACGAGCGAGTTCACTCGCTTCATCAAGGCGAAGCAGAGGCAGTAAACACGCATCCGAAACCAAACGAGGGTCAGCGCTGTATACGCCCGCCACGTCACTCCAAATCGTCACACGTTCAACTTCAGCCAAGGCGCCAATCACAGTTGCTGAGTAATCCGAGCCGTTACGACCTAGCAGTACTGTTTCACCTTCGCAGTTCTGAGCCATAAAGCCCGTAATCACCACTCGGCAATGCGTATGCTGAGCCAAAACTTCTTTAATCAGAGGATAAGAACGCGCGCGATCCACTTCGGGTTGAGCACCCGCTTCTGCACGTAAAAAGGCACGCGCATCTTGAGCAACTGCTTGTAAGTCATGTTGGCACAACAGAGCAGCTAACAAACGTGAAGACCAAACCTCACCGTGTCCTAACACCTGTGCTTTTTGCGATTCGCTTAGAGGAGCAGTTAGCTCACCTAAAGCAGTAAATTCTTGTTGAATAGTGGCCGTTAGCTGAGCCGCAGACTCACCTTCAAGCAGCGCTTCAATCAGCTCAAGCTGGAACTGACGAAGGGTTTGTAGACATTCATGCGCAATACGACCATCTTTGTCGAGCGCTTCAACAAACTCAATCAAGCGGTTAGTTGTTTTACCCGCAGCCGATACCACGACCAAGTCAGTAGCTGACGAGTATTCTCTAAGAATATTGACCACGCGTTGGTAACACTCAGGGTTCGCTAAACTGCTGCCACCAAATTTATGTAGCTGGCGAAAGGTTGTCATTATTAAACCTCCCCTTCTGCGATAAAGCCTTGTGTTTTTTCAAACGCTTGCTTGAGATCATCAATCAAGTCTTCTGCATCTTCAAGGCCAACAGAAAGGCGCAGTAATTGTTGAGAAACACCCGCTTCTGCTAATGCTGCTTCGCCCATAGCACGGTGAGTCATCGACGCTGGGTGACAAATCAGGCTTTCAACACCGCCCAATGATTCAGCCAAAGAAAATAGCTCTAATTTATCCACAAAATATTTAAGTGCTTCAAAAGATCCCGAAAATTCAAAGCTCAGCATGGAACCAAAGCCCAACTGCTGTTTCTTCGCGATCTCGTGACCCGGATGTTCAGGAAGGCTTGGGTGGTAAATCGTACCCACCAGATCTTGTTGTTGCAGAGCCGTCAGAATTTCACGTGAGCTCTCTTCGTGAACGCGCATACGTGCACCTAGCGTACGAATACCACGTAGCGTCATGTAGCTATCAAATGGTGTGCCGGTTGCACCAATACAGTTACCCCACCATGCTAGCTCTTCAGCGTGCTCTTCTGTCTTAGTAACTACAACACCACCAATGACATCTGAGTGTCCGTTGATGTATTTAGTGGTTGAGTGGATAACAAAATCCGCACCCAGCTCTAAAGGCTTTTGGAACACAGGCGTCAAAAACGTGTTGTCGACAGCAACCAGAGCACCTACTTCTTTCGCTTTACGGCAAGTTTCTGCAATATCAACCACACGAACCAATGGATTCGATGGCGTTTCGATTAAGATCAACTTTGGCTTAAGCGCGATCGCCGCATCTAGTGCAGCTTGATCCGATTGATCAACAAATAGAACTTTGAAGTCACCTTTGAGCGAGCGTGTGTTAAACAGACGGTAAGTACCGCCATAGCAGTCGTGCGGTGCAATAATAAGATCATCGCCACCTAAGAAAGCGGATACCCATAAGTTAAGTGCCGACGTACCACAGTTAGTGACAACCGCGCCTTTGCCTGATTCAAGCTCAAACAGTGCCGTTTCTAATAGACCGCGGTTTGGGTTACCAGAACGGGTATAATCATACTTTGGCACTTCACCAAAAGCGGGAAACCCATAGTTAGTCGAAAGATAAATAGGTGGGACAACGGCATGGTGTTGCGTGTCTGACTCGATGCCAGTACGTACTGCGATGGTTGCTGGCTTCCGGCTGCTCATAGGTGCTTCCTTACAAGTTTTGCGTCTGAGAATCACAGCTGCTTGTCGGCATTTTGTGGCTGTGTTAGATATATGTTACTCACTTTACTTTCATAAACGTGAGACGTCAACACTTCTGGACGTCTATATGTCTTTGCTTATGGCAGTAAATCCCGCTAAAATCAGCACTATTAATTTATTCTAACAACTAAAGTGATGAAGGTACGCAATGGCCGACTGGAATGGTGAATACATAAGCCCATATGCTGAGCATGGAAAGAAAAGCGAACAAGTAAAGAAAATTACAGTTTCTATCCCTCTAAAAGTGTTAAAGGTTCTTACTGACGAGCGCACTCGCCGCCAGATCAATAACCTACGCCATGCAACAAACAGTGAGCTACTGTGCGAAGCCTTTCTACATGCGTACACAGGCCAACCACTGCCAACGGATGAAGACCTTCGTAAAGATCGTCCAGACGACATCCCAACTGAAGTCAAAAAACTGATGACAGAGATGGGCATCGAGTTCGAAGCGTTTGACGAAGAATAAAAACAACTCAGTCACCGCCTTCATTATTGATTCGCTATAGCTGAACCCTATTTGTCACATCACCCACTACGTTATCTGTAGCTGCGCTGTGAATGATAGACATAAAAAAAACCGACTCCTATGAGTCGGTTTTTTATTATTCTTTTTCGCTCAATAGAGCAACAGCTACTGAGCTACTAAGCTACTAAGCTACTAAGCTACTAAGCTACTAAGCTACTAAGCTACTAAGGCATTAAGCCATATAGTTGGCAGGCATCTCAATTCGAGCAACGCCAGACTCAACAGCCGCTTCAGCAACTGCTTTTGCAACGCGAGGAAGCAGACGCGGGTCCATTGGCTTAGGAATGATGTAACCCTTACCGAACTCCAGTGCAGTCTCACCCGCAGCTGCCAGTACTTCAGCTGGAACTTCTTCTTTTGCTAGTTCACGAATCGCTTTAACCGCCGCTAGCTTCATTTCGTCATTGATTTCGCTCGCACGCACGTCTAGTGCACCACGGAAAATGAATGGGAAACAAAGTACGTTGTTTACTTGGTTAGGGTAATCACTACGGCCAGTACCCATGATTAGGTCAGAACGAACTTCATGTGCAAGCTCAGGCTTGATCTCTGGATCTGGGTTTGAACATGCAAACACAACAGGCTTATCAGCCATCAGCGTAAGTGCCTTAGCTGGTAGCAGATTAGGACCCGATACACCCAAGAACAGGTCAGCGCCTTCGATAACATCTTCAAGCGTGCGCTTGTCGGTGTTATTTGCGAACAGCTCTTTGTATTCATTCAAGTCATCACGACGAGTGTGGATCACACCTTTACGGTCAAGCATGTAGATCTTCTCACGCTGAGCGCCACACTTAATCAGTAGCTCCATACAAGCGACCGCTGCTGCGCCAGCACCTAAACAAACGATCTTACACTCTTCCAGTTTCTTACCTTGAAGCTCGATCGCGTTAAGCATACCCGCTGCCGTTACAATCGCAGTACCGTGTTGATCATCATGGAAAACAGGTACATCACAACGCTCAATCAGGCGACGCTCGATTTCAAAACAGTCTGGTGCTTTGATGTCTTCTAGGTTAATACCACCAAATGTATCTGCGATATTCGCAACCGTATCAACGAACTCATCGATTGTGCGGTGTTTTACTTCAATATCGATAGAATCTAAACCAGCAAAACGCTTAAACAGTAGCGCTTTACCTTCCATAACTGGTTTAGAAGCAATAGGACCAAGGTTACCTAAGCCAAGAATTGCAGTGCCGTTAGAGATAACTGCAACCATGTTGCCTTTACCTGTGTACTTATAAACGTTATCGACATTCTGTGCGATCTCGCGAACAGGCTCAGCTACGCCAGGGCTGTATGCCAGTGCTAGGTCTTCTGCAGAGTTTGCAGGCTTCGTCAGTTCTACGGCAATTTTGCCTGGAATTGGGAACTCATGATAATCAAGAGCTTGCTGACGGAATTGTTCTTGAGGCGATAATTCTTGAGGGGATTGATCTTGGCGGCTGTCTTCAGACATAGGTGTAGGTTCCTAGGATATTATTATTTGGGGGATCTTGTTCATGTTAATGGATGTACTTCAAAGTTCCTAGGCGGTTGAAGCATCTGTATCATTAAAAAACGAGATTTCACTACTAATAAGACCAGTGGGCAGTTGAAATTACTGTCGCCTGCTCAACTTTAGAGCGAATTTCGAGGAAGGAGTGTTGGGGTAAGTGATGAAATAAAATTTACGCCAGTAACCTAGATCTAATAATGAAATACGATTCAGTATTTTTTCAAATTTCAGGCAACAAAAAAGGACACCGAAGTGTCCTTTTTATGTCTAAATAGCGAGAATTACTTCTTGCTAGAAAGAGCACCGAAACGCTTGTTGAAGCGATCAACACGGCCGCCTGTATCTACGATACGTTGCTTACCAGTGTAGAACGGGTGACATTTGTCACATACGTCTAGGTGGATTGATTCTTTTGCTAGCGTTGAGTTGAACTCAAATGTGTTGCCGCAAGAACAAGTTGCAGAAACTGCTTTGTATTCTGGGTGGATACCAACTTTCATGGGAAAACCTCAATTAGGCCGCGTCGCCATCCGATTCTAAGCCGGACACCACACGTAGTTAAAAAATAAATAAAGACACCGCTGTATCACTAAACCGCGATAAAGCCATACCTTTAAGGCGCAGTATAGTAATGAATCTGTGAGGTAGGATCAACTGATTTGATACATTTTTCACCAACACCGTCCTTAAACCTTCTATTAAGCGTTATTTTCTGGCTCCAGTAGCATTCAAGCCTCAAGTAAGCTCTGTCATCTAAACTGCTCCTCGAATTTAACGCCCTTATCCATTAGACTGTTCGCTCTCGTCAACTCAGATAAAGCCGTCCCTTTATGCGTCCAATGATTGCCCGTGTGGCACTGCCTGTTCCACTCGACAAGCAGTTCGATTACAAGATTCCTAGCCACCTATTTCCGATTATTGGCGGTCGAGTCTCTGTGCCTTTTGGACGACAAACCTTAACAGGCATTGTTACGGCTCTGGTTAACGAATCTGAATTCGAGTTAGACAAACTCAAGCCCATTAAAGCCTTACTAGACAACCAACCCGTTTGGCCGGAATCGGTCTACTCACTCTTGGTATGGTGCAGCCAGTTCTATCAGTATCCACTAGGTGAAACCTTGGCCAACGCACTACCAAGCGCCTTACGAAAGGGCAAAGCGGCCGATTTCGCGACGCTTGTTGAATGGCAACTGACCCCGTCAGGTAGAGATCAACTGATGCAGGGCTTTGGCCGTGCCGTCAAACAAGCCAAAGTAATGCACATGCTTGAGCACGGCCCAGTTCCCCATCAAGAATTCATTGATGAAGAAGTGGGCAGCGCGGTACTTAAGACGTTGGAAGAGAAAGGCTGGGTTGAATCAGTAGAGAAAAAGCCGAAGCGCCAACCGTGGCCAGTTGAGCTCGAAAACGATCAAGATAAGCCAAAACTCAATGAAGAACAGGCTATAGCAATAGCGACAGTAAATAGTCAAACCGACTTTGGTTGCTTCTTGCTAGAGGGTGTAACTGGCTCAGGTAAGACCGAAGTCTACCTGAATATGATCAAGCCGATTCTCGACCAAGGTAAACAAGCGTTAGTGTTAGTGCCCGAGATCGGTCTAACCCCTCAAACGATTAACCGCTTTAAGCGACGCTTTAATGTTCCAGTTGAGGTTATCCATTCTGGTTTAAACGATTCTGAGCGACTAAATGCTTGGTTATCGGCGCGTGATAAAATAGCGGGCATTGTGATCGGTACTCGTTCAGCTCTGTTCACACCGTTCGCGGATCTGGGCATTATTATTGTCGATGAAGAGCACGACGCCTCTTATAAGCAGCAAGATAGCCTACGCTACCACGCTCGTGATGTTGCCATCATGCGTGCTCATAAAGCGCAGATTCCGGTTGTGCTAGGCTCGGCGACTCCGGCCTTTGAAACGCTGCACAACGCTCAGATCGGTAAATACAGCTACCTCACCCTGACCTCTCGTGCAGGTGTCGCGCTGCCGACCACCAATAAAGTGTTGGACGTTAAGGGTGAATATCTAGAAAGTGGCTTATCTGCGTCGTTGATTGCTGAAATGCAAAGACACCTCAAAGCAGGCAACCAAGTGATGTTGTTCCTCAATCGTCGTGGGTTTTCTCCCGCATTAATGTGTCACGATTGTGGTTGGACAGCGGAATGTAAGCGTTGTGATGCCTACTACACCTATCATCAATACAGCAATGAGATGCGCTGCCACCACTGTGGCTCGCAGCAGCATATCGTGCATCATTGCCAAGGTTGTGGTTCAGCGAATCTAGTAACAGTGGGGGTTGGTACCGAACAGTTAGAGGCTCAACTGGGTCAACTATTCCCTGAATACAAAACCATCCGTATTGACCGAGACAGCACTCGCCGCAAAGGCAGTTTAGAAAGCGCGTTAGAATCGATTCGTAAAGGTGAATACCAAATTCTGATTGGTACACAGATGCTTGCTAAAGGGCATCACTTTCCAGATGTGACACTTGTGGCATTGCTGGACGTTGATGCCTCTTTATATAGCAGTGACTTCCGCGCCTCTGAGCGATTGGCCCAATTGTTTACTCAAGTCGCCGGTCGAGCAGGACGAGCCAGTAAGCCGGGGGAAGTGATCTTACAAACTCACCATCCAGAACACGGCTTATTACAGGCATTACTGCACAAAAACTACAACCACTTTGCTCAGACTGCATTAGCAGAGCGTAAACAAGCGATGTTGCCGCCTTATACCTTCATGACTCTGTTTAGAGCGGAAGCCAATGACACTCGCTTAGTGGAAGAGTTTTTGCGTCAAGTACGCCACACATTGGAATCGCATCCGTTATTTGACCAATATTGTATGGTGCTAGGGCCAACCCCTGCACCACTAGCCAAACGAGCAGGTAAATCTCGTTGGCAGCTTATTTTACAAACACAGACTCGCTCGTTGATGCAAAAGCTATTAATGAGCGCCAAGCCAGCAATCAATATGTTACCTGCTGCGAAAAAAGTCCGTTGGTCACTCGATATTGAGCCGCAAGATCTGAGCTAAACCCACTTGGGTTAAAACTAATGATAAGTTTTTTCACAAATATTTCATATTTCTCGTGAGCAACTTCACACTAGTCATGTGATTTTTGTTAATCTAGCCGTAACTTTACATGGGTGAAACGAATAAAATATTGCAATAAAAAAAGTGTTAGCAACACTTTCACAATATCTATTCGATTACATTTATTATTCATGCCTTAGATACTTAGGCAGCAAAGGAATTAAAAAGAGGGTTTAATTTATGGCGACAATGAAGGATGTTGCCCAGCTAGCAGGCGTTTCAACAGCCACGGTATCACGTGCATTGATGAACCCTGAAAAAGTCTCGGTTTCTACTCGTAAGCGAGTGGAGACAGCAGTACTTGAAGCTGGATACTCACCCAATACATTAGCTAGAAACTTACGTCGCAACGAATCAAAAACCATCATCACTATTGTTCCTGATATCTGTGACCCTTATTTCGCCGAGATCATTCGTGGTATCGAAGATGCCGCAGTAGAAAATGATTACCTTGTTCTACTGGGTGATAGCGGCCAGCAAAAGAAGCGCGAGTCTTCATTTGTTAACTTAGTTTTCACCAAACAAGCCGACGGCATGCTACTGCTTGGCACTGACCATCCGTTTGATGTCAGCAAGCCTGAGCAAAAGAATTTACCGCCGATGGTAATGGCATGTGAGTTCGCACCAGAGCTTGAACTGCCTACGGTACACATTGATAACCTGACCTCTGCCTTTGAAGCGGTTAACTACCTAGCTCAGTTAGGTCATAAACGTATCGCTCAAATCTCAGGCCCAGTATCGGCAACGCTGTGTAAGTTCCGCCAACAAGGCTACCAACAAGCGCTGCGCCGCGCTGGAGTCTCTATGAATCCAGCCTACAGCACGGTTGGTGACTTCACCTTTGAAGCGGGCGCTCAAGCGGTTCGTCAATTGCTGGCTCTGCCTGAACAGCCAACCGCTATTTTCTGTCACAACGATGCGATGGCGATTGGTGCGATTCAAGAAGCGAAGAAGCTGGGCTTGCGCGTTCCTCAAGACCTATCGATTGTCGGCTTCGATGACATCCAATTTGCACAATACTGCGATCCACCGCTAACGACTATTTCTCAGCCTCGTTATGAGATTGGACGCCAAGCGATGTTGATGATGCTTGATCTACTGAAGGGCAACGATGTGCAAGCAGGTTCGCGTCTGCTTGAAGCTAAATTGGTGGTTCGAGGCAGCACAGCGCCACCTCGAATGTAACCCTCAGAAATACCCTTATAAATCTGCGGCACATTTTGATGTGCCGCTTCCATTTCTGCACTATTATCCTCGCGCAATCTGGATTACCATGAGGGCAGAATCAGCAACTATTGAATTGTCTTGTGGCTAATAGAGATTATGTAAAGCGTGGTCGTGGTACGAAAAAACCGACCAAAAAACAAGCCCCTCGCCGTAAACCTTGGCGCAGTGGTCTTTTGGCGATCCTCCTTGCCGGTGGTTTTGGTTACGGACTTTACCTATTGAGTAATGATCCTGAGCCGCCAGCACCAACGCCTGTGGCAACCAAACCAAAACCTAAGCCAAAACCAGCGAAAGTGATTCCGCCGCCTCCTGAAGAGAAGTGGGACTACGTTGAAACGCTGCCAAGCCGCGAGATTGAAGTAAAAGCCAAAGAGCAACAGATCTCTAAGATCCCTTACATCATGCAGTGTGGCGCTTACAAAACCTCGTCGCAGGCAGAAGCACGTAAGTTGGATATTGCTTTCCAAGGTATCTCAAGTTCAATCCGTAAAAAAGATGGAAGTAGCTGGTACCGTGTGGTTCTAGGGCCATATAAATTGAAGCGTGATGCAGAGCGAGATCGCCATAAGCTGCAGCGAGCGAAAATCGAACCTTGTGCTATTTGGAAAGACACCGAGTAGTTTTAGATTCAGCGGCAGTCGCAGTCTTAATCTTAGCAAAAGCCGAAAACCAAACACCGAAAGCCTCCCATTGTGGAGGTTTTCTTTTATCTACACCCTTTAGCCAAATTTCCTTACAACTTCCGCCGATAAGTTGCGCGACATCACTCGACCTTCCTTGAATTATCCGAGCACCATCCTCATATACTTTTTATACCCAAAGATAAGAAATATTAAGAGGCCCTACTCGTGACTACCATTGTATCTGTACGTCGTAATAATAAAGTCGTCATCGCGGGTGATGGACAAGTATCTCTAGGCAACACCGTAATGAAGGGCAATGCCCGTAAAGTACGTCGCCTATACAACAACAAAGTACTGGCTGGTTTTGCTGGCGGTACCGCAGATGCTTTCACGCTATTCGAAAAATTTGAAAGCAAGCTGCAAATGCACCAAGGCCACCTAACCAAAGCTGCCGTTGAGCTGGCGAAGGATTGGCGTAGCGACCGTGCTCTACGTAAATTAGAAGCACTGCTAGCAGTAGCGGATGAAACTGCTTCATTGATCATCACAGGTAACGGTGACGTAGTTCAACCAGAGAACGACCTGATTGCTATCGGTTCGGGCGGTAACTTCGCTCAAGCAGCAGCCACTGCACTATTAGAAAATACAGATTTAGATGCGCGTGAAATCGCAGAAAAGTCGCTGAACATTGCGGGCGATATCTGTGTATTCACCAACCATCACCACACTATTGAAGAACTAGAAAGCACCGTTGAGCTACCAAAACCAGAGTAACGACCGCTTCCATCAATAACGTTGTATTCAACAGTGATTAAAGAATTAAGGAAAAACCATGTCTGAGATGACTCCTCGCGAAATTGTTCACGAACTCAATCGCCACATTATCGGCCAAGACAACGCTAAGCGCTCAGTGGCTATCGCTCTTCGTAACCGCTGGCGTCGTATGCAGCTTGAAGAAAGTCTGCGTGTTGAAGTATCACCAAAAAACATCCTGATGATCGGCCCAACCGGTGTAGGTAAAACTGAAATTGCTCGCCGTCTAGCTAAACTAGCAAACGCGCCTTTCATCAAGGTAGAAGCGACTAAGTTCACTGAAGTTGGCTACGTTGGTAAAGAAGTTGAGACCATCATCCGTGATCTAACGGACGTTGCCATCAAGATGACACACCAACAAGCGATGGAAAAAGTACAGTACCGCGCTGAAGAACAAGCTGAAGAACGCATTCTTGATGCCCTTCTACCACCAGCACGTGATGCTTGGGGTCAGAACGAGCAATCAACTGAAGACACCACTTCTTCAAACACTCGTCAGATTTTCCGCAAGAAACTGCGTGAAGGTAAGCTAGATGACAAAGAGATTGAAGTTGATGTAGCGGCGCCACAAATGGGTGTTGAAATCATGTCACCTCCAGGCATGGAAGAGATGACAAACCAGCTACAAGGCATGTTCCAAAACCTCGCTGGCGATACCAAGAAAAAGCGTAAGATGAAAATCAAAGACGCATTCAAAGCACTAACGGAAGAAGAAGCTGCGAAGCTTGTGAACCAAGAAGAGCTAAAAGAGAGCGCGATCTTCAACGCTGAAAACAACGGCATCGTATTCATCGATGAGATCGACAAAATCTGTAAGCGTGGCGACAGCTCTGGCCCAGACGTATCTCGTGAAGGTGTTCAGCGTGACCTGCTCCCTCTTATCGAAGGCAGCACAGTATCAACTAAGCACGGTATGGTTAAAACTGACCACATCTTGTTTATCACTTCAGGTGCATTCCAAGTGGCTAAGCCATCTGATCTGATCCCTGAATTGCAAGGTCGTCTGCCAATCCGTGTCGAACTAGAAGCACTATCAGCACATGATTTCAAACGTATTCTTACTGAGCCAAAGGCATCACTGACAGAACAGTACATTGCCCTGATGAAAACAGAAGATGTCGGCATTGAGTTCACTGAAGATGGCATCAACCAAATTGCTGACGCAGCATGGCGTGTGAACGAAACCACTGAAAACATCGGTGCGCGTCGTCTACATACCGTCATGGAGCGCCTAATGGATGAGATTTCATTCGACGCAACAGACCGAGCAGGCAGCAAATTGGTGATTGATGAGGCTTATGTAATATCTAAGCTTGGCGAGCTCGTAGAAGACGAAGACCTAAGCCGCTTCATCCTGTAGCACACCAAACTCCAACTTATTGCTCTATCTCAAAGAAATAGCAGCTAATAAGCGAATTCAAGGCCCACTTTCGAGTGGGCTTTTTATTACCCGAAAAATGGGCGTATACTCAAATCACAGTATGAAACGAAGACTTACAAAGAATTAGACCTACGATGAAACAATCTCTACTGATTTGGCTTGATGCCGCACGCCCAAAAACTCTGCCTCTCGCACTTGTCTCTATTCTTACAGGAAGTAGTTTAGCGTTCGCTGGTGGTCATTTTTCTTTATCAATCGCACTATTGGCTTTTTTAACCGCCACTCTATTACAGATTCTGTCGAACTTAGCCAATGACTATGGCGACGCGGTAAAAGGCACAGACAACGAAAACCGTCTAGGGCCAACACGTGCAATGCAATCTGGCGCGGTGACCGCGAAAACCATGAAGCAAGCGATCATCCTCAACATCGTATTTACCATGCTCGCTGGGCTGATTCTTATCTTTCATGCCTTAACCTCGATTGAGAGTATCTTATCTTTCATTGCGTTAGGCGTATTAGCCATTGTTGCAGCCATCGCTTACACCGTCGGCAATAAACCTTATGGTTATATTGGCCTTGGTGACTTATCGGTATTTATCTTCTTCGGTTTGTTAGGCGTTTCAGGGACTTATTTCTTACACACTGGCCATGTTGAACCAAGCCTGTTTCTGCCTGCACTAGGCTGCGGATTGATGGCGGTTGCGGTACTCAATATCAACAACATGCGTGATATCGAAAACGACAGCGAATGTGGTAAGCGCACCATGGCGGTTCGCCTAGGGCAACGCAAAGCCAAGCACTATCATTTTGCACTGCTTGGGCTCGCCCTTGCCTCTTTCGCTATCTACCTGCTGATTCAAGAAAAACCGGTCTGGATCAGCCTGCCGTTTTTACTAAGCATTATTATTGTTTATAAGCACGGTAAGGCCGTTTGGGAAACCGAAAAGCCAGCGCAGATTGCACCAATGATGCCCGTGATAGTGAAATGTTCACTGGTCACTAACCTATTGTTTGCAGGGGTTGTCGTAGCTCAAACTCTATTGAGTTAAATGAGACTAATCATTGCAAAGGGATCAAGCACCGATATACTCAAAGTAAGCTCATTGTTCAAAAGGTATACTAATGGAATACAACACTTCAGCACTGTGCGACATATATTTGGATCAAGTTGATGTCGTGGAGCCAATGTTCAGCAACTTCGGTGGACGTGCATCCTTCGCAGGACAGATCACGACATTAAAGTGTTTTGAAGACAATGCTTTAATTCGCTCCGTATTAGAACAAGATGGTTTGGGGCGTGTGTTGTTAATCGATGGTGGCGGCTCACTGCGTAAAGCGCTGATCGATGCTGAGATTGCCCTACTTGCTGAAGACAATGAGTGGGAAGGTATTGTGGTTTACGGCTGCGTACGCGAAGTCGATGAGTTAGAAGACATGAATCTTGGTATTCAGGCTTTAGCCTCTATTCCTGTGGGTGCAAGCCAAGAAGGTGTCGGCGAATTGGATGTACCTGTGAACTTTGGCAGCGTGACCTTCTTACCGGAAGATTACCTCTATGCAGACAACACTGGCATTATTCTTTCGGCAGAGCCTTTGGATGTAGAACTCGATCTGGATGTTGAAGAAGAAGCCGAGTAACTCACTCAGCTTCAAATAATAAAACAAGCCATAGAACACAAAGCATAAGAATACAAACGAAAACGCCCGCTACTGAGTAGCGGGCGTTTTTTTAAATCTGAAGAGTCGATTACTCTACGTCATCCATTTTACCAAGAAGGTTACGGATGCGATCTTGCCATGCTGAATGCTCTTCCTGCATTTGCTGAGTTTTTTGCTCTAGCTCGTGACGGCTTGCTTTAAGCTCACCAGCTTCTGTTGCTAGTGCTTGTTTCTCTTCTTTAAGCTCTTCCACTTCCATTTGAAGAAGTGCAATTGTATCTACTGCTGTTTGAATTTTTGCTTCTAGCTGCTCTAGTACTTCAAAAGACATTCTGGCCTACCTTTAAGTTATCCGTTTGATGGTGAAGGTTCACTCCACTTATTTCCCCATTCTACTCAGCAGAGCAAGGATAAACACTCAATATATTCGATATTTTGCGCCATTCGATGAAAAAAACAGCGCTTTTTACCGAATATTGACGTGAGTGATTACCGCCACAAGGGCAAACCGATTATTTTGATGAATAATAACTGTTTTCCACTGCGAATTGATCGAGAGCAATCTCCAAAAAACAAAAAAGCAAACGTTTCCTTTGGGATATGGTAAAATTCGCCGCGAAATTTCTATTCCCCCTTTGATAATTTTGGAGTCCGCATGAAACGCGATTTAGCAATGTCATTCTCTCGTGTCACAGAAGGTGCAGCACTAGCTGGTTACAAGTGGCTTGGTCGTGGCGATAAAAACGCTGCAGATGGCGCTGCTGTAGAAGTAATGCGTAGCCTACTAAACAAAACCGAAATTAGCGGTGAGATTGTTATCGGCGAAGGTGAAATCGATGATGCACCTATGCTATATATCGGTGAAAACGTCGGTGTGGGCGGCGATGCTGTCGATATCGCCGTAGACCCAATTGAAGGGACTCGCATGACAGCAATGGGTCAATCAAATGCATTGGCGGTATTGGCTGCAGGCGAAAAAGGCAGCTTCCTTAAAGCGCCTGACATGTACATGGAAAAATTGGTTGTTGGCCCTGGTGCTAAAGGCGTAATTGACCTAGAGCTGCCACTAACAGAAAACCTAGAAAACATCGCTAAAGCACTAGGTAAAACACTCGATACGCTAGTAGTAACCACACTGGCTAAGCCTCGTCACGATCAAGTCATTGCCGACATGCAAGCCATGGGCGTTCGTGTATTTGCTGTGCCAGACGGTGATGTTGCTGCTTCTATCCTAACGTGTATGCCAGACAGCGAAGTAGACGTAATGTACTGCATCGGCGGCGCGCCTGAAGGTGTCGTTTCGGCTGCTGTTATTCGCGCACTCGACGGCGACATGCACGCACGTCTGCTTCCTCGTCATGAAGTAAAAGGCGATACAGAAGAGAACCGCAAACACGGTGAGCTTGAATTAGAGCGTTGTGCAGAAATGGGTGTAACGGCGGGCATCGTCTTGAAAATGGAAGACATGGCACGCAGCGATAATGTTGTGTTCTCGGCAACAGGTATTACTAAGGGTGATCTTCTAGAGGGCATCACTCGCACAGGCAATATCGCAACCACAGAAACTCTGCTTATCCGTGGTCGCTGTCGTACGATTCGCCGCATCAAATCTATCCACTACCTAGAGCGTAAAGACCCAGAAGTAATCGGTCACATCCTGTAGACCTAAACTAGCTCTAACAGAAACGTTCCAAGGCTGATACCAAGTATCAGCCTTTTGTTTTATTAGTGCACCAGAATCTCACCATTTGCTGTCGCTAGAGTAAAACGCTGTCTATATAGTAAATCCCCATCAATATAGTAAATGGTTTGCTTTATAAACACCTTGCCTCATAATAGTGAGGTTGATGAGGTAGGGATAGTATGAAAACAAGCGACAAAATCTTACAGACCATTAAGCGTCAAGGCGCGGTAACCGCGAAACAATTGTCAGAAGAGTTTGGCATGACGACAATGGGTGCAAGGCAACATCTGCAAAGTCTGGAAGATGACGGTATTCTTGCGTTTCATGATGTGAAAGTGAAAGTGGGTCGCCCGACTCGCCACTGGTCCCTGACTCAACAAGGCCATAGCCAATTTTCAGACCGACACGGTGAACTCACTATTCAAGTAATTGATGCCGTAGAAAATCTATTCGGTAAAGAAGGGTTGGCTAAGGTTGCTGCCGAGCGAGAACAACACACTCTGAAGCAGTATCAATCTGCACTGTCTGGCTGTGATTCGCTCATGAGTAAGCTTGAAAAACTCACACAGCTTCGCGAAGAAGAAGGCTACATGGCTGAACTTCAAGAGCATGATGAGCACTACATCTTAATTGAGAACCACTGCCCCATCTGCAAAGCAGCAACTCGTTGCCCTAGCCTATGCCAATCTGAGCTCAATGTTTTCACTGAACTGCTCAAAAATGAGTGTCATGTAAGCCGCACTGAACACATTATTGCCGGCGAGAGACGCTGTACTTATACCTTAACGCCCACGCCTTTATCGTAATACCAAGCGCTAAGGGCTAGTCCCAACCCACCGATTCCGTCTCAATATTGAGAAAATGAGAATAGATTAAAATTTGTACAAATTTATTTCTTAAGCTTAAAGCATATGAAACATGCTTAATGCTAAGGAAGGAATCATGGCACAGCCACAGCCAAATCAAAAACTGCCCCCCTTTGATGAACTGGTCCAACTCGCCAAAAGCGATCCGAAAGCATTCAATCAATTCAAACACGAAATGTGCGAGCAGATGATTTGTTCGGCCTCGGAAACTATGCAAGACAGGCTACGCGCTCAGCAAAGTCACATCGATTTGGTGGTCGGTCGCTGTAAAAATCCACATCATGTTAATGTCGTGCTCATGCAGGAGCTTCGTTGTCAGGTCTGTAAATTCCAAGATGCACTCGAAGGTCGCTGTAGTTTTGAAGAACCTAAACCTGAAAATGTCGTGCCTTTCAGGCCAAATACAGAACCAAAAATGTACTGAAAGCTAAAATGTATTAGTGAAAAAAACGCATTAAAAACAAAATGCCTTAGAACAAAAAAGGGAGCGCAATGCTCCCTTTTTACTGATGAATCATCCAATCTTTAAACGGGATCTTCACCGTAATCATTACGGCCTTCTGTGCCTTTCAACAAACCACACTCAATCAGAATCCATAAGCCACACACTAACGCTGCAACGGTCGCAACCATATGGATTGGCGATACCGGCTCAGTGGTAGTCGCAGCCATTGGCGAAGCCAAACGACCCAGTACTAGGGGCACATTTAGTAGTAACCAGTAATTCGACTTATTGCGGTCGTGCCAGCGCTTAGCGGTGACCGCAAGATCTGGGATCACTAGCAGCAATAGGAATACTGGCAGTAGGATGTAAGAGTAAGCAGGGAACAACACAGAGATACCAGAAGCAAAACCAGTAATCGCTATGTAGTAGAAAATATTCCAAATCCAGTAAGTCTTACGACCAATTCTCCCTTTGAAAGAGAGCAGTAAATCTTTCATCGACATCTTAAAACACTCAAAAATTAATACGCTACCAAAAAGTTAGCAGCAAATAGTTAGTGAATCACTTTTAGTTAGTTGATTATTTTTAGCTAGTTAATCACTTTCTGAAAGCAACTTTTATCCATATCCCGTATGTTGACCGTTAGGCTACGGATATGGCTTGCCTGTTCTTGTAAGGTTTGCATTAACAAACGCGACAATTCTCTTTTCTGTTCTTCAGTACGTCCAGAAAGTAACTCGAAGCTAATATGAACAAAATCTACATTGTCCTCTTCATCACCGACCAACCAGTTATGACAGCGTAGTGAACGAGACTTCACAGAAGGTACATCAAACAAACCACAGTTTAATGTAACTTGATGAAGGTCTTCCAGTAAACCTTGGATATTCACTCGCTCATCCACTGAATTTGAGTACTCTAGAACTAGATTCGGCATTATTACTTCCTATTGTTAACGCAATCGTTTGTCCCTTAATAGCAACTAACGATGAAAAATCCGAGAAGTTAGCTATTATTCTGTCTGCCGGATCACTGATATTTGCTCAAAATCTACTCTGACCATTGAGTAAGATCCAAGAAAGTCATGACCACAGTCATGATCTGTTGATATTATTCTGTTATATTATTTCGTAATAAAGTTTACTTTTTTACATTCGATTTATTTAAATACTTTGGAGATATTCCTATGCGTCATCCTGTAGTTATGGGTAACTGGAAACTAAACGGCAGCAAAGAAATGGTTGTTGATCTACTAAACGGTCTTAACGCTGAACTTGAAGGCGTAACAGGCGTAGACGTAGCAGTTGCTCCACCAGCACTTTTCGTTGATCTTGCTGAGCGTACGCTTACTGAAGCGGGCAGCGCTATCATCCTAGGTGCTCAAAACTCTGACCTAAACAACAGCGGTGCATTCACTGGCGACATGTCTCCAGCAATGCTTAAAGAGTTCGGCGCATCTCACATCATCATCGGTCACTCTGAGCGTCGTGAATACCACGCTGAGTCTGACGAATTCGTTGCTAAGAAATTCGCATTCCTAAAAGAGAACGGCCTAACTCCAGTTCTTTGTATCGGTGAATCTGAAGCACAAAACGAAGCAGGCGAAACTGTTGCTGTATGTGCTCGTCAACTTGACGCTGTTATCAACACTCAAGGTGTTGAAGCTCTTGAAGGCGCTATCATCGCTTACGAACCAATCTGGGCTATCGGTACTGGTAAAGCAGCTACAGCTGAAGATGCACAACGCATCCACGCTCAAATCCGTGCACACATCGCAGAGAAATCTGAAGACGTTGCTAAGAAAGTTGTTATCCAATACGGCGGTTCTGTTAAGCCAGAAAACGCAGCAGCTTACTTCGCACAACCAGACATCGATGGTGCTCTAGTTGGCGGCGCAGCACTTGACGCGAAAAGCTTCGCAGCTATCGCTAAAGCAGCAGCTGAAGCAAAAGCTTAATTTAAACTTCACCGTTTAGATTAGATGAAAGGTCAACTTAGGTTGGCCTTTTTTGTGCCTGCCGTTTGTAAAAACTCAAACGACAGGCACAAAAAAACCGCTGAACAATCAGCGGTTTTTAATATTTTTTAAGCGAACGCTAAGCTTGGCTTAGAATAACTCTTCTGCAACGCGGAACAACTCAGAACGGTCTGGGTTCTGCATGTTCTCGATACAGTCGATGATATCGTGGTGAACAAGAGCTTCTTTCTCGATACCAACACAACGACCACCTTGACCTTCTTGAAGAAGGTGAACAGCGTAGTTGCCCATACGAGAAGCCAGTACACGGTCAAATGCAGTAGGACGACCACCACGTTGAATGTGACCAAGAACGGTTGCGCGAGTCTCACGACCTGTTGCCGTTTCAATCTCTTTAGCCAATTCGTTCGCGTCCATCATTAGTTCAGTTAGAGCGATAATTGCGTGCTTCTTGCCTTTCGCAATACCATCTTGGATATTGCTGATTAGCTGATCTTTATCTAGGCCAGTCTCAGGTGTAATGATGTACTCACAACCACCCGCGATTGCTGACATAAGCGTAAGGTCACCACAGTGACGGCCCATGATTTCAACAATAGAAATACGTTGGTGAGAAGAAGACGTATCACGTAGACGGTCGATTGAATCGATAACAGTGTTAAGCGCAGTTAGGTAACCGATAGTGTAATCAGTACCCGCGATATCATTATCGATTGTGCCTGGAAGACCGATACATGGGTAACCCATCTCAGTCAGTTTCTTAGCACCCATGTAAGAACCGTCACCACCGATAACAACAAGTGCTTCGATACCGTGCTTCTTAAGGTTCTCGATGCCTTTCTCACGAACAGCCACGTCTTTGAACTCAGGGAAACGTGCAGAACCTAAGAAAGTACCACCACGGTTGATCACGTCAGATACGCTTGAACGGTCAAGCTTTTCGATACGGTCTTCCACAAGGCCTTGGTAGCCGTCGTAAATGCCGTAAACTTCAATGCCAACTGATAGCGCAGTACGAACTACACCGCGAACTGCTGCGTTCATGCCTGGAGCGTCACCACCACTGGTCAAAACACCGATCTTCTTAATCATGCTCACCCTCGATTTTTGGGAATCTATTATTCAATTCTTGTTCTTGCTGATTGTATATCAACAAGATTTTAAATCTATATTTGTACGTTATGTTACATTTCCTCAACAGGAATAGCACTTAAATCACGTAAAATTATGTAACATTTCTACTTCTGTAAGAGTATTACAGTTTTACTCAATAACTTTGTTGATTCACATCAGAATCAACATTAATTGTTACTAAGGTGATTTTTGAATCACCTTTGAGTTAGCAATTTTTACTCACTTTAGTTCAAAAGCCATTCACTTGCCATTTGCTGCCTAATTTTTAGACGCATTACCATGAGTGAAATTTCTGCTGCTTCTCTGGGCCAAATACGACCGAATATGGATCTTGATGAATTAATACATCAGCATCAGGGAACACAGAAATAAGCTTGTCCTCTACTTCGTCAGAAATGCGGTGTGCTTCAATCAGTGGGATATTATCTTCGAGTTCTAAATGCAATTGAATGAAACGAACAGGCCCAGAACGGCGCGTTCTTAGTTGATGTACACCCAGTACCCCTTCCACACTCAACGATGCCTCTTTAATTTGCTTGAGCTCTTCATCGGGTAGCTTGTGATCAAGTAGAGATTGCACCGCTTCCATCGCCATTTGGTAAGCACTGTAAAGAATGTAGATGCCGATACCAATCGCGAATACCGAGTCCGCTTGACCGATACCAAACCAGCTCAGTGCTAGCGCCAGCATAATCGCCGCATTCATATAGAGGTCAGATTGATAATGCAGTGAGTCAGCCGCAATGGCTTGGCTACCCGTTTTGCTCACAACATGCTTTTGGAATCGAACCAAACCGAAGGTCATGACCATTGCGAACAAGCTGACATAAATACCAATTTCAGGAGAGTTCAGCTCATGCGGTCGGAAGAAACGTTCAATACCGTTAAGAATAAGGAAACAAGCTGAACCAGAAATAAACATCGCTTGTGCTAATGCAGCAAGAGATTCGGCCTTGCCATGACCAAAGGTGTGCTCTTTGTCGGCGGGCTGCAGAGAGTAACGAACCACCACAAGGTTGACGACAGAAGCGGCGATATCCAACAGTGAGTCAACAACAGAAGCTAATAAACTGACTGAGCCTGTCACCCACCACGCTGCAACCTTCACAACCAATAATATGGAGGCAATGATGGTGGCAGCCCAAGCGGCGAGCGTAACTAAACGTGCGTATTCTTGTTTCATAAATTGGCTATAAAGTGACTGATAGCACAAAGTATAACCCGCAAAACACCGATTGAATATGACAGCTAGGATCTAATACATTCATTTTAAAGATCAAAAAAAGCGGCACTAGGCCGCTTCTTTCTAAACACTTTCAATCAATCCAGTTTTTTCAAACCATGAATTACTTATCTTTGCTCATGCGTTTTTCCATTTTGTCCGCACATTTAGCCATGCGATCTTGCTGGATTTCTTTCAGTTGAGTCTTCTGTTCAGGTGTTAGTACGCTCATCATTTGATGTTGCTTCTTCAGCATGGTTAAACGACGCTCTGTTTGCTTCTCTACCATTTGGCTTGCTAGGTCGTTTGCCGCCGCTTCATCAAAGGTATCGGCTAGAACTAAATCTTGAACTTTCTCGTGGTGCGCTTTCATCTGCGCCATCTTGTCCGCTTTATTACCTGAATGTTTTGCTTTCATCTCTGCACGGTTCGCTTCACGCATCTCTTTTAGCTCTGCTTTTTGAGCATCCGTCAGATCCAGTTGACGCATCACTTTTTTGTCAAAGCCGCCACACTTGCCGTGCATGCTTTTGTGGTCCCCTTTATCGCCACCGCCATATGCGAACGCGCTTGCTGTACCTAACATAAGTGGAAGTGCCGCAGCTACTAGTACAAGTTTCTTAGTCATTTTCATAATTTTTGCCTCAATTCGGTATAATCAGTCATGTGTTGCGTTTGTTTTCAGCGCTTAGATATAGATTAGTCTTTCCCTCGTAAAGCGACGTTTAGAAAGCGTAAAGAATCGTAAAGAGTGAAAGTTGACGAATAATTAGCAGTATTATTAACCTATAAACAACTGATTAAGGCTTCCCAATGGCGAACATTCTTCTTATTGATGACGACACCGAGCTAACCGGCTTACTTAAAGACATACTGAGCTTTGAGGGATTCACTGTTTCCGAAGCCAATGACGGCTATGCGGGGTTGGAAGCTATCAATGATGAGATAGATTTGATTCTTTTGGACGTGATGATGCCGCGCCTTAACGGTATGGAAACGCTAAAGAAACTAAGAGAAAATTGGGAAACGCCAGTACTGATGCTGACAGCTAAAGGTGAAGAGATCGACCGTGTTATTGGCCTTGAGCTTGGCGCAGATGATTACTTGCCAAAGCCTTTCAGTGACCGAGAGCTGCTCGCTCGTATTCGTGCTATCTTACGTAGAACGCAGATCAACACCGCACCTAAAGCAACCAGTGATAAGGTTCAATATCAAGACATTGAAGTGTTCCCCGGCAAGCAAGAAACTTATTGTAATGGCCAGCTTATCGATCTTACCACCACCGAGTTCGCTTTGCTGAGTCACCTAATCCAGAACCCAGGGCAAGTGATCACCAAGGAAGCGTTGAGTTTGGATGTGCTGGGCAAAAGGCTTGCAGCATTTGACCGTGCGATAGACATGCACATATCCAACCTACGTAAAAAAATCCCAGAACGCAGTGACGGTAAATCTCGCATCAAGACATTACGAGGCCGTGGCTACTTATTGGTAGAGGAAGATTAATGCGTATACCTAAAATCACCAGCTTATATGGACGTATCTTTGCTATCTTTTGGTTCACCATGTTACTGGTGCTTTTGTCGGTACTGTCACTTCCCCATTTAGACCCGCGAGTGGCGCGCGATGTGCCTGCCGATCATCTCGATAAACTCGAACGTATCGCTAAATTCACAGAAAAGCGCTACGCCAAAGAATCTAACCTGGGAAAAATAGTGTTCCAACTTGAGGCACCGCGTAGCCGCAAGGATTCTCGAGCTCGTATTTACCTAACCGACCTTGAAGGCGCGGTCCTTACATCGAAAAGACACTCAAATTACAAACTTAAAGCGATTCGTAATTTTGTTACCTCGATAGATAACCCTGAATTACCCAAGCAAAAGTTATACGGACATTACATGGTAGCAGGGCCAGTCCCTATCACACTCGCTGGAGAAGAATTACTGATGTATGCCGGAGTAAAATGGAACCAACCCCCTCCATTTTTGCTGCGCTTATTTGATAGACCTTTACAGTTATTGCTTGCGGTAATGCTAGCAAGTACCCCACTGCTATTATGGTTAGCTTGGGCATTGAGCCAACCTGCTCGTAGGCTTGAACGCGCAGCACAACGTGTGGCGAAAGGTCAGTTTGAGGTCGATCCCACACTCGAAAAAGGCACCTCAGAATTCAGACAAGCGGGTGAGAGCTTTAACCAGATGGTCGAAGCGGTTAATCAAATGATTTCGGGGCAACAACGCCTACTTTCAGATATCTCACACGAGCTACGATCGCCATTGACCCGCCTTCGCATGGCCAATGCTCTTGCGATTCGTAAACAGGGTGAGAGCCAAGAGTTAGAACGTATTGATATGGAAGCTCAGCGATTAGAGCAAATGATCAGTGAGCTACTGACGCTATCACGCATGCAGGTCGACAGCCATATTACTCGTGAGGTTCAGCCTATTTCGAGCTTATGGGAAGAGATTTTAAAAGATGCAGAATTTGAAGCTGAACAGATGGGTAAATTACTGACGTTTTCAGAGATCCCAGACCGTTCTATTTCGGGTAACCCTAAGCTACTGATGAGTGCCTTGGACAATATTACGCGCAATGCTATCTACTACGGTAAAGACCAAGTCGATGTGCAATTCGATGTTGTCCAAGATCGGCTGACGATTTGCGTCAATGATAATGGCGATGGTGTGCCTGATGACGAACTGGATTCTATCTTTAGACCTTTCTACCGAGTTTCAACGGCGCGAGATCGTAACTCTGGCGGCACAGGGCTTGGCCTAACCATTACAGAGAGTGCGATTCGTCAACACAGCGGAACCATCACTGCAAGCCGTAGCCAGCTCGGTGGATTACAACTCAAAATCACCCTGCCTATCCTGCCAGTGTAATACCCCTACAAAGATCACAGTTGATAATGATTTCCATTATCATTATGGTAAGTCCTCTAATTAAGGAGGATTTACCATGTCACACTCTTTTCCTGCTCTACCCTACGCCTACGACGCCCTAGAACCTTACATTGACGCTAAGACGATGGAAGTGCACTACAGCAAGCACCATAGAACCTACTACGATAAGTTTGTTGCGGCGATTTCTGGCAGTGAACTTGAGCAGCAATCTCTGACCGAGATCTTCGCTAGCATCTCTCAGCACAGCCCTGCCGTTCGCAACAATGGCGGCGGTTACTACAACCATATTTTATATTGGAACTGCATGGCTCAAGATGGCGGGGGTGAACCAGCAGGTAAACTTGGCGACGCGATCCAAAGTACTTTCGGAGATTTTGAGACGTTCCAAGATCAGTTCGCTCAAGCGGCAATCAATACCTTCGGTTCAGGCTTTGCTTGGTTGGTAGTAGAAGAAGGACAACTGAAAATCATCTCGACCTCAAACCAAGACAACCCGTGGATGGATACCATCGCCAGCAACGGTGAGCCGATTCTTGCACTGGATGTCTGGGAACACGCCTACTACATCAGCTACCAAAACCGTCGCCCTGATTACATCAACGCATGGTGGAACGTGGTGAATTGGAATGCGGTTTCTGAAAACTACGCACAAGCACTCGCGAATAAAGCGTAAGCTAATGGTGGTGAACTGTACTCACTCAGCTTGCCACCGTATACTCTGGCTATCTTTGATTATTCTTGTGAACCAACATGTTTGATATCGCTCTATACGAACCTGAAATTGCGCCCAATACGGGTAACATCATCCGCCTATGTGCTAACTGCGGCGCAAACCTGCACCTGATTGAGCCGCTTGGCTTTGATTTTGAAGAGAAGAAAGTTCGTCGTGCTGGCTTGGATTACCACGATCTAGCGCGTGTTAAGCGTCACAAGAACCTAGAAGCCTTTCTTGAGTATCTAGAGAATGAACGCGAGGGTGACTTCCGCATCTTTGCTTGCACGACAAAGACCACAGGTCACCACGTGGATGCGAAATTCCAACAAGGTGATGTGTTGATGTTTGGCCCTGAGACACGTGGCCTGCCTGCAGAGTTCATCGAAAGCATGCCA
Source organism: Vibrio sp. 10N.239.312.C11 (assembly GCF_041466065.1). NCBI lineage: Bacteria > Pseudomonadati > Pseudomonadota > Gammaproteobacteria > Vibrionales > Vibrionaceae > Vibrio > Vibrio sp. 10N.239.312.C11. The sequence goes on along the minus strand of NZ_JBFSRZ010000004.1, from coordinate 62,332 downwards.
ATGGAACAACGCATTCGTATTCCAATGATGCCAGATGCGCGTAGCCTCAACCTATCTAACGCGGTTGCTATTATTGCATTCGAAGCGTGGCGACAAATGGGCTTTGAAGGCGCGGTATAACCGAACGCTCCCCCCCTGCTAGCAATAAAAAAGGCTCTTACCATTATCACTTTCTTGCGAAGGATAAAGGTAAGAGCCTTTTCTGTTTTTCCCTCTATATAAAGAAGAGATAAAAACAAAGAAGAGAAAAAACGGATTAGTTTAAGCGGTTACGATCGTTGTCATCGTCTTTCTTCTCAAATTCACCCTCAAAGGTGTTGCCGTCTTTTGATTGATCTGATGGGTCGCGATTGAATGGGTCTTGTCCAAATGGACTCTGACCAAAACCAGCCTGTCCACCCGCATGGAAACCGCCAGACATATTGGTCACCACCATTTTTTCCATCATTTTCTTAGCAATCATCGCTCTTGGTGCTGGTAGCAATACCAACATACCGAGTGCGTCCGTCATAAAGCCAGGAGTCAGCAGCAATACACCAGCAACCGCAAGCATCACGCCTTCAAGAATCTGTTGTGCTGGCATTTCGCCTTGTTGTAATCGACCTTGTACAGACATAAGTGTTTGAATGCCTTGGCTACGAACAAGCGATGCACCAACAAATGCAGTAATCAAAACCAACGCAATAGTTGGCCACAATCCTAAGAAGCCACCAACTTGAATAAATAGCCCAATCTCAATGATGGGTACGAAGATAAATAGTAATAATAAGATAGGAAACACACGCCCTCCTTTGTTACATCCAGTTTACGCTGAAAGCCCTATCAATCTCAAATTTATCCTGTAAATAAGCGTGTTTATTGACCGAGAATAACTTTGCAAAATATTGACGAAACAAAACCGAAAAAGGTGATCAACTTAATATTTTTATGCGCTAAGTACAGTATCATGTGCCACATAAGTCAGGACGGATTTATCAGCCCAATATTCTAGCGAACGGAGTATTTGCACACAGAATAGGCTAATAACTAACTATATAATCAGAATAATTCTCTAAGGATCCTGTTATGGCTAATCTATCAGAAGCTCAAGTTGAAGCTCCTCAAGCTACTCGTCTCGAAGAAGATCTACTAGGTCAACGTCATGTTCCGGCTGATGCTTACTACGGCATCCACACTCTACGCGCAGTTGAAAACTTCAACATCTCAAATGTAACGATCTCAGATGTACCTGAATTCGTTCGCGGTATGGTGATGACAAAGAAAGCAGCGGCTTTAGCAAACAAAGAGTTAGGTGTAATCCCAAGCGAAGTAGCTAAATACATCATCGAAGCTTGTGACCTCATTCTAGACACTGGTAAGTGCATGGATCAGTTCCCATCGGATGTATTCCAAGGTGGTGCTGGTACTTCTGTAAACATGAATGCTAACGAAGTAGTGGCAAACGTGGCTCTTGAACTTATGGGCAAAGAAAAAGGCCAATATGAGTTCATAAACCCAAATGACCATGTAAACCGCAGCCAATCAACTAACTGTGCTTACCCTACGGGTTTCCGTATCTCAGTTTACAACAGCGTTCGTAAACTGATTGACGCTATCGAATACCTAAAAGGTGCATTCGAGCTTAAGAGCCAAGAATTCAACACAATCCTGAAGATGGGTCGTACTCAACTTCAAGATGCAGTACCTATGACGGTTGGCCAAGAGTTCCACGCTTGGGCTGTAACCATCAACGAAGAAATCAAAAACCTAGAATACACTTCAAAGCTATTGCTTGAAGTTAACCTAGGCGCAACGGCTATCGGTACAGGTCTGAATGCAGCACCGGGTTACCAAGGCCTAGCAGTTAAACACCTAGCGGAAGTAACTGGCCTAGAGTGTGTAGCGGCTGAAGATCTTATCGAAGCAACATCTGACTGTGGCGCATACGTAATGACGCACGGTGCACTTAAGCGCCTAGCGGTTAAACTGTCTAAGATTTGTAACGACTTACGTCTTCTTTCTTCAGGCCCACGCACTGGCTTTAACGAACTAAACCTACCTGAACTGCAAGCTGGCTCTTCAATCATGCCAGCTAAAGTAAACCCAGTTGTGCCTGAAGTAGTAAACCAAGTTTGCTTTAAAGTTCTAGGTAACGACAACACGGTTTCTTTCGCGGCAGAAGGCGGTCAGCTTCAACTGAACGTAATGGAACCTGTTATCGCACAAAGCATGTTTGAGTCTCTAGACATTCTAACAAACGCATGTGTGAACCTACGCGACAAGTGTGTAGACGGCATTACTGTGAACAAAGAAGTGTGTGAATCTCACGTATTTAACTCTATCGGTATCGTCACTTACCTAAACCCATACATTGGCCACCACGAGGGTGATGTTGTTGGTAAGATCTGTGCTGAAACAGGTAAAAGCGTTCGTGATGTAGTTCTAGAACGCGGGTTATTAACCGAAGAAGAACTTGATGACATTTTCTCTGTTGAAAATTTGATGCATCCTCAGTATAAAGCAAAACGCTACGAATAACGTTAGCGAAAAAGGGCTCCAAACGGAGCCCTTTTTTAGGCTCCAATACGGTTAACCATGTTAATTTTGTGGGTTTCTGTTGGTTGCACTTTTGCGAAATAGAATCTAAACCATAGAACTATTATGTGAACATTCCAGCGGCGAATGTTCACATAATAAAATCTAAAATGAGGTGTTACTTATGATTGCAGTAGAACTATTTGTCGTCCTGCTCTTTATCTTTTTGGGGGCCAGAATTGGCGGTATCGGTATTGGTTTTGCCGGTGGTGCTGGTGTTATTGCCCTTTCACTGATTCTTGGCGTTCCAACAAGCCAGTCTTTCATCCCGATCGACGTAATCTTGATCATCATGTCGGTTATCACCGCAATTGCTGCTATGCAGGTTGCGGGCGGTATGGACTGGTTGGTACAAATTGCAGAAAATTTTTTGCGTAAACACCCTGAACGCATCACCTTTTACGCGCCGATTGTGACCTTTGTAATGACACTAATGGCCGGTACTGGTCACACAGCATTCTCTACGCTTCCTGTAATAGCAGAAGTAGCGAAAGGCCAAGGTGTTCGTCCTTCTCGTCCACTGTCTATCGCAGTTGTCGCCTCTCAAATTGCTATCACAGCTTCGCCAATCTCGGCTGCAGTTGTTGCTTTCGCAGCAATGCTGGCACCCTTTGGTGTTGATTACCTAACGCTATTGATGGTTTGTATCCCAACAACCTTCATCGCTTGTATGGTTGGTGCGGTTGTTGCTAACTACATGGGTAGCGAACTGAAAGACGATCCTGTTTACCAAGAACGTCTAGAGAAAGGCCTAATCAAACTGGCGACAGAAGAGAAACGTGAAATTCTACCAACAGCGAAGAGAGCAACGTACATCTTCCTAGCAGCAATTGGTTTCGTGGTTTGCTACGCAGCGGCTATCTCTAGCTCTGTTGGCCTAATTGAAAACCCAGCGCTTGGTCGTAACGAAGCGATCATGTCTGTGATGCTAGCAGCAGCAGCGGCTATCGTGATGTTCACTAAGATTGATGCTGCGAAGATTTCTTCAGCGCCAACATTCCGCTCTGGTATGACAGCGTGTGTTTGTGTACTTGGTGTAGCTTGGTTAGGTTCAACGTTTGTAAACGCACACGTTGCTGAGATCAAAGACGTAGCAGGTGCTCTACTGGCTGACTACCCATGGATGCTGGCTCTTGTTTTGTTCTTCGCTTCTATGCTGCTTTACTCTCAAGGCGCAACAACAGTTGCACTAATGCCAGCAGCTCTAGCGATTGGCGTAGCACCACTAACAGCCGTGGCTTCTTTTGCTGCAGTAAGTGCACTGTTCGTACTTCCAACTTACCCTACGCTACTGGCAGCGGTTGAGATGGATGACACAGGCTCAACGCGTATTGGTAAGTACGTATTTAATCACCCATTCTTCATTCCTGGTGTGGTAACAATCAGTACAGCGGTTGCACTCGGCTTCGCATTTGGCGGCCTATTCATCTAGTAATCACTAATGTTCTAAACTAAAAAAGGAAGCTTCGGCTTCCTTTTTTGTTTTCTGCTCAATGTGTTATTTGATACACGTCAAATAACCGTTATAAAATTCAAAAACCAACCAAAAATAAAGTTTGAATAAAATTCCAGGATTATTCAGGCCATTAATTAGGAATGCCTACCCAGTCAATCTCCCTTTGATTTACCGTCATCCCCATCGAATATTAATCCAAGCTAACTAACCAAAAAACCTTGCCAATTTTCTGCCATTTTTCAGCCCTTTCATTAGCCATTATTTTTGTGAACAGCACCAAACTTAAATACTGACGTAAGGAATAAAATAACCGCAGCTAAATTAAATCTAACTTCATTTGGATTGGTAAATATAAAAACAACCTTAATTTAAAGTCAGCAACTTTATATCGTTGAGTGCTTTATAAGTGTCCGTGTATTTACAATCTATAAATCATTAGTCGCTAATTCACATCACTTCTATTTAAGATGATGTAAGGAGATAGCCATGACAACTCAAACGATACCAAGCGAGAAAAAAAAGGGCGGCTTCTTTGCCAACTTTAAATTTCCTTCTGCCTACACCATTCTATTTATTCTGATTGCGTTCGTCGCGCTGCTTACCTGGATTGTTCCAGCAGGCCAATACGACCGTGCCATGAATGAAGAGCTAGGCCGAGAAGTACCCGTAACCGGAACCTATCAAGCGGTAGAAGGTAACCCTCAAGGCGTGATTGATGTACTGCTAGCGCCTATTGATGGCTTCTACGACCACAATAGCTATGAAGCAGCGGCTATCGACGTTTCGCTGTTCATCTTAATCATTGGTGGCTTCTTAGGACTAGTAACCAAAACGGGTGCCATTGATGCTGGCATCGAGCGCGTTACCGCCCGCTTAGAAGGGCGAGAAGAGTTGATGATACCAATACTGATGGCACTGTTTGCCGCAGGTGGTACTGTCTACGGCATGGCGGAAGAATCACTGCCATTCTATACATTACTAGTACCAGTAATGATGGCAGCCCGCTTTGACCCTCTAGTTGCGGCTGCGACGGTATTGCTTGGCGCAGGCATTGGGGTGCTAGGCTCTACCATTAACCCATTCGCGACCGTTATTGCTGCCAACGCCTCTGGTATTCCATTTACCGACGGTATCGCGCTGCGTATCGGAATGCTGATTATTGGTTGGGGTATCTGTGTCGCCTACGTCATGCGCTACGCAAGAATGGTACAAACCGATCCAACAACATCGATTGTTTACGACAAATACGAAGAGAACAAAGCGCACTTCCTTGGCAACGCAAGTGGTGAAAAACTGGAGTTCACCGCGACTCGCAAACTGATCCTGGCTATTTTTGGTGGCTCTTTCGCTGTCATGATTTACGGTGTATCCGTTGCTGGATGGTGGATGGCAGAGATCTCCGCGATGTTCTTAGCAGCGACTATTATTGTCGGTATTGTGTCTCGCATGAGCGAGGAAGAGTTCACTACTAGCTTCATTGACGGTGCTCGAGACCTACTGGGCGTTGCGCTTATCATAGGTATCGCACGTGGTATCGTAGTCGTAATGGACCGCGGTATGATCACCGACACTATTCTTTTCTCAGCAGAACAAATGGTGACTGGCCTTTCTTCAGTTGTCTTCATTAACGTGATGTTCTTCTTAGAAATTCTACTGTCATTCTTAGTACCTTCGACCTCTGGTCTAGCAGTGCTGACTATGCCAATCATGGCGCCATTAGCCGATTTTGCTGGCGTAGGTCGTGACCTTGTTATCACCGCTTACCAATCAGCATCTGGCTTGGTCAACTTAATCACTCCAACCTCTGCAGTGGTAATGGGCGGCTTGGCGATTGCTCGTGTCCCTTACGTGCGCTGGGTTAAATGGGTGATGCCATTAATCGGAATCTTGATGGTGTTCTGCATCGTTGTACTAAGTATTGGTGCGCTTATCTAAAACCTACACACCACCTTCTCGTTCAAAGCCGCTTTCTTAGCGGCTTTTTTATTGCTATCTCCCTCAGAGCCAGTCCCCAAAACAACCTCACGAGCTGCACACACTCTATTTTAAGCCTCTCTATAGCCAACCTCATCAGCCAACCTTAAACAATCCAAGGACACCTTCGACAAAGCGTAAATCAACGTTTTAATATTGATGTTAAGGCTAATAAAAAATAATCCATTCCTCTCCATTATGTTTATAAAGATATTTAGTCATTTATTAACGTTAATTATATTTAAAGTTATTCACCTTGTAATAACCAAAGGGGAAACAAAAGCTATTTTTATAGAAAACCGGCTTAAAAAAACCAATTATAAAGTGTGACCACAACAGCTTTATTCGCATTTATTTTGTTAATAAATAATTAATTTCACATCCAAAATTAAATATCTAAATAGAAACTTTGCATACTTCCAAGCTAAGTACATTCTTATCAATAAAACTATTATGCATATAATCCCTAACAATTTTGATTCTAGGAAGGTTCATCAAAAAATCGTGCATAAAGTTCCCTAACAGCTAACTATTTAGAATGTAATCGTCATGACTAAAAGTGCATAAAGTTTGTTAAAACCCTTAATTTTAAAGGGCTGCGGGATAAAAAACGATTTGTGATAGATCTCTAAGAATACCTGACTAGCAGGCGTAATATTAATTCCAGACAAGAGATATGAATAAAATAATTCATTATTCTCCACTGAAAATAAATAATTACTCTTAGCGATAAAAGTAATTCAAATATATAAGAGAGAGACGATCATGAGTAAGTTCTATGTAGGTTCTGAAATAGGTCAATTGCGCCGCGTTCTAGTTCACCGCCCAAGACGCGCACTGACTCACCTAACACCCTCTAACTGTCACGATTTACTATTTGATGACGTACTGGCTGTTGAGCGCGCAGGTAAAGAGCATGACGCATTTACTAAAACGCTACGTGATCAGGGTGTTGAAGTTCTTCTTCTTACTGACCTACTAGCAGACACACTAGCAGTGCCAGAAGCGAAAGACTGGCTACTAAGCTGCCAGGTATCTGATTACCGTTTGGGTAAAACATTCGCCAATGATGTGCGCTGCTACTTGGGCGACTTACCAAACTTAGAGCTAGCAAAAATCCTAACGGGCGGTCTGTCTTACGCTGAAATGCCAATGAAATCATCTTCAATGATGCAAGGCATGCACGCACCAACTGACTTCATTATCGAACCTCTACCAAACCACCTATTTACTCGTGACACATCTTGCTGGGTATACGGTGGCGTATCTATCAACCCGATGGCGAAACCTGCTCGTCAACGTGAAACAAACCACGTTCGCGCTATTTACCGCTGGCACCCAACATTCGCAGGCGAAGACTTCATTAAATACTTCGGTGATGAAGAAAACATCAACTACGACAACTCAACAATCGAAGGTGGTGACGTTCTTGTTCTCGGCCGTGGCGCGGTTCTTATCGGTATGTCTGAGCGTACAACAGCACAAGGTGTTGAACACTTAGCGTCTAGCCTATTCAAACACGGTCAAGCGACACAAGTTATCGCAATGCAGCTACCAAAACACCGTTCTTGCATGCACTTAGACACCGTGATGACTCACATGAACGAAGATACGTTCTCTGTTTACCCTGAAGTGGTAAGTAAAGACGTACAGTGCTGGAACCTAACTGGCGATGAGTCAGGCGCAGTAAAAGTGAAAGAAGAAGGCTACTTCGTAACAGCTATCGAAAAAGCACTTGGCGTAGACAAGCTAAACCTAATCACAACGGGTGGCGACAACTTCCATGCAGAACGTGAGCAGTGGAACGATGCAAACAACGTTCTAACGGTTAAACCTGGCGTCGTTATTGGCTACGAAGGCAACACATACACCAACGAAAAATACGACAAAGCAGGCATCACGGTTCTTCCGATTCCAGGAGACGAACTTGGTCGCGGTCGCGGTGGTGCACGCTGCATGAGCTGCCCAATTGAGCGTGATGGTATCTAATCACTAAGACGAAACGGCCAAGTTGAACGATCTTAAATAATCTCAACTTGGCCAAAATGAGAGAACACAATTATGACTAAGCAAACTGTTGTTGTTGCACTCGGCGGTAATGCCCTACTTCGTCGCGGTGAGCCGTTAGAAGCCGATGTTCAACGCCGTAATATTGAAACGGCTGTTAAAACCATCTCTGAAATCGCGAAAGTGTACAACGTGGTTCTAGTGCACGGTAATGGTCCACAAGTTGGCTTACTTGCTCTGCAAGGTTTGGAGTACAAAAAAGTAAACCCGTATCCATTGGATGTATTGGGCAGTGAGACTCAAGGCATGATCGGCTACATGCTGATGCAAGAGTTCAAAAACTACCTGCCTGACCGCAACATCTCATGCATGTTGACGCAAATGACCGTTGATCCAAACGATCCTGCATTCGCAGATCCAACTAAGCCAATTGGCCCGATCTACGAAGAAGCAGAAGCGCGTGAGTTAGCGGAGAAATTCCACTGGATCGTAAAACCAGACGGTCAACATTTCCGTCGAGTAGTGCCAAGCCCACGCCCTACTGGCATTGTTGAACACGAAGCGATCACTCAACTTATCGATGCAGGTCACCTCGTAATTTGTACTGGCGGTGGTGGCATCCCAGTGAAAAAAGAAAATGGCAAATTAGTCGGCGTTGAAGCGGTTATCGACAAAGACATGTCAGCGGCTTTCTTGGCGAAACAATTGGATGCGGATGCACTACTTATTCTGACCGATGCTGACGCTGTTTATCTTGATTGGGGCAAACCGACTCAACACGCACTGCGCAGTACTACACCAAGTGAATTGGCGAAGTTTACATTTGATGCAGGCTCAATGGGGCCAAAAATTGAAGCATCGTGCGAGTTCATTCAGCAAGGCGGCAAAGTAGTGGGTATCGGCGCACTCGAAGATGGTTTGCAAATCCTGCAAGGCCAAGCGGGCACCAATATCACCAAAGGTTAATGCACTAGCGAGCTTTATCATCTTGAAAAACTTAAAGCTTGAGAACCTTAAGTCTTGAAAGCTTTTAAAGCTTGCGAAAACAGAATCAAACGAAACAAACAAAACCGAACAACTTTAACTAAAAATTGAATCGCGCTTTCTTGAATTTTATTTCCCTGTAACAAGAAAGCGCCTAAATCTAAGAAGGAATACATCATGGCTTTTAACCTACGCAATCGTAACTTCCTAAAACTACTAGATTTCACTCCACGCGAAATTCAACACTTGTTAGATCTTTCTATGGAGCTAAAAAAAGCGAAGTACAACGGTTACGAACAGCCAACACTGACTGGCAAAAACATTGCGCTTATCTTTGAAAAAACCTCAACTCGTACTCGCTGTGCATTCGAAGTAGCAGCATTCGACCAAGGTGCTCGCGTGTCTTACTTAGGCCCATCTGGCTCTCAAATTGGCCACAAAGAATCAATGAAAGACACCGCTCGCGTTTTAGGCCGTATGTACGATGGCATCGAATACCGCGGCTTTGGTCAAGAAATCGTTGAAGAGCTAGGCGCTTACGCTGGCGTTCCTGTATGGAATGGCCTGACTGACGAATTCCACCCAACACAAATCCTAGCTGACTTCCTAACTATGACGGAATACGGCCGTGGCAAGCAATTGCATGAAATCAAGTTTGCTTACCTAGGTGATGCTCGCAACAACATGGGCAACTCTCTGATGGTTGGTGCTGCGAAAATGGGCATGGACATTCGCCTTGTTGCTCCAAAACAATTCTGGCCAGAAGAAGAGCTATTGGCTCAATGTCGTGAAATCGCAGAACACACTGGCGGCAAAATCACGCTAACAGAAGATGTTCAAGAAGGCGTGCAAGGTTGTGACTTCCTATACACCGACGTTTGGGTATCAATGGGCGAAGCGAAAGAAGCATGGGCTGAGCGTATCAACCTAATGATGCCTTACCAAGTCAACATGGACATGATCAAAGCAACAGGCAACCCACATGTGAAATTCATGCACTGCCTACCTGCTTTCCACGGCGAAGATACAACTGTCGGCAAACAGCTTGCTGCTGAATATCCGCAGCTTAAAGATGGCGTAGAAGTGACGGATGAAGTGGTTGAGTCTGAATACTCTATCGTATTCGATGAAGCAGAAAACCGCATGCACACCATCAAAGCAGTAATGGTTGCGACATTAGGCAGCTAATTACCTAAGAAACTAATCAGTTAAGACGTTAAAAATTAAGAAGCTAGGCACTCACTTGTTCGAAATACGTTGATAAGTTAAGTGCAATGACAGGGAAATGCGGGTGGCGTTCTTGGGATTTTGACCTTGAATAAAACTCGCATTTTTTTTCATGCGGTTGAAGAGATAATTTCCTGGAAAACCCTGTAAGTCTCAGCCCCAACAAAGACTTAAATGGGAGTTGAAAATGGACATAATCTCGCATAAAAATCCATTAAATGAATACTTTACAGAAAGTATTGCATGGCCTTTTTATCTGAGTATAATCCTCCGCAATTTGTCTTAAGAGAGCAAAAAATGAACCGCAATTTTTTCGCACATGATTGTCAGCCAATACGCCTTAGAACGGCGTTGGTGTCATTTTTATTTTGCTCTATTGATCATTTCGAAGCCTCCTATTTTTAGGGGGCTTTTTTTTGTCCGCAATTTGACTGTATGCATAGAAAAAGGAAGACCCGTTATGGCGCATTCGTTATTTAACAAGCACATCATCTCCATTCCAGAGCTATCTCGTGATGAATTGGAGCTTATCGTCGATACTGCAGCAAGACTCAAAGCAGAACCAAACCCTGAGCTGCTGAAAAATAAAGTCGTTGCGAGCTGCTTCTTTGAGCCTTCAACTCGAACTCGCCTCTCATTTGAAACCGCAGTTCAACGCCTTGGCGGCACAGTCATCGGCTTTGATAATGGCGGCAACACATCGCTGGCGAAAAAAGGCGAAACACTTGCCGATTCCGTTCAAGTTATTTCATCTTACGTGGATGCCTTTGTGATGCGTCACCCACAAGAAGGCGCAGCACGTTTGGCCTCTGAATTTTCTAACGGTGTGCCAATTGTGAATGGTGGCGACGGTGCAAACCAACACCCAACGCAAACCTTATTGGATCTGTTCTCGATTTACGAAACGCAAGGCACGCTCGATAACCTCAATGTGGCGTTCGTCGGCGACCTAAAATATGGCCGTACCGTACACTCTTTGACGCAAGCACTATCAAAATTCAATAACGTGCGTTTCTTCTTTATCGCGCCAGAAGTGTTAGCGATGCCTGATTACATCTGTGAAGAATTGGAAGAGATGGGCATCCAATACAGCACCCACAGCAGCATTGAAGAAGTGGTGCCTGAACTGGATGTCCTGTACATGACTCGCGTACAGAAAGAGCGCTTTGATGCGTCAGAATACGCGCACATGAAGTCGGCTTACATTCTAACGGCCGATACCTTGAAAGATGCACGCCAGAACATGAAGGTGCTTCACCCATTACCACGCGTCGATGAAATCACAACCGACGTAGATAAAACGCCACACGCTTACTACTTTGAACAAGCTGAAAACGGTGTATACGCTCGCGAAGCCCTATTGGCCCTAGTTCTTAACGACACTTTATAAGCAGGAGAAACAGTCATGGTTAAACAAACTCAGCTACAAGTAGAAGCGATCCGTAACGGCAGCGTGATTGACCACATCCCTGCTCATCTTGGTATCAAAATCCTTAAACTGTTTAAGCTACACAAAACAGAACAACGCATCACCATGGGATTGAATCTGCCATCATCTGCGCTTGGTCATAAAGATCTGATCAAGATTGAGAACATCTTTCTGACCAAGGAACAAGCCAACCAATTGGCTCTGTATGCGCCGCAAGCGACGGTAAATCAGATTGAAGAGTACAAGGTGGTTAATAAGCTAACATTAGTACTGCCAGACCAAATCAACAGTGTGTACTCTTGCCCGAATAGCAACTGTATTTCGCACGGTGAACCCGTTGAAAGTAGCTTTAAAGTGCAGCTAAAACACGAAAACGTCCAACTAAAATGTCACTATTGTGAAAAAGTATTCTCTCGCGAGATCATGAGTGAAATCCGCTAGCCCTTAGCGCTCTTACCTTCGTAAAAGAAACAGCTCAAACTACATGGATATTTATTCCCAACCTGGAATAAATATCCACTTACCCAAAGAATAAAATTCCACAAAAAAAGCAAATAACCAGAATTTTGTTTGGTGATCGCCTTCAAAAAGATAACTATTCTTTAGTGGTAGACTGGATGAATAGAAGATCATACATCACGCATACCCTTCCTATTTATTTCGGGATTCATCGGTAAGCCCTAACTAACAATCGTACTCTACGGCTTTGGGAGTGCGTTCTGCGCTATGGACAAGCGATACCCACACGTTGGCTTTAAGGAGTTGTTCATGAACCAAATCACTGAGCACGGTTGCTTGTATTCAGCTGAAGATAAAACACTGACTGCAGCGTGCAAACGCTTACTACAACAGCAAAGCTTCTCGACCCAGAACCAGCTGCGAGAGAAACTCGTCGACATTGGTTATACAGGCATTAGCCAGTCGACTGTGTCTCGTATTTTGTCACAACTCGGTGTTGTCAAAATCCAGAACGCCTGTGGCAAAAAGGTTTACTGCATCACCGTAGAAAGCGCACCGGTACGTGTCGATGCGTCAATCTCATCACAAATCGAATTAATTACTCACAACCAAGCAATGGTGATCGTAAAAACAAACCCTGGTTGCGCACAGTTGGTCGCAAGATTGGTTGATATCGACCCACATACCGAGATTATCGGTACGGTTGGCGGCAATGACACGGTGTTAATTATTCCGAAAGACACCACGAATATAGATGCTTGCGAACAAGTAGTAAGAGCACGCTTAGGAGTGGCTTAAATGTCTTATTGGCAAAAGCTGACAACTCATGTTGAGCGACTGACACTCTCTCGACTGCCCCAGAAAATAGCCCACCCGCCTTAGGGGATATTTGTCTACCGATGAAACTAATCACAAACTATTACGGTCTGATTGAGTTAAGATACCTTCAACTCCATTTTGATGACTAAATAGTATGCGACGACTTGCCACATTACTTTTTGTTTGTGTTTCCCTGTTCACCCAGCCTGCGTGGGCGCTTTTTGGAAACGACAACGCCGAGCCAAGCTTCGGAGGCAATAACAACGGTTTTGTCCCTGTAGACCAAGCTTTCCCTTTCAATTACTACCAGCAAGACGGCAAGGTCCTTCTCGACTGGCAAGTAAAAAAGGGCTACTACCTCTATCAACATAGCCTCTCGTTCACTGGCCAAAATCTCACTATCGGCAATGTTGAAATGGAAAATGGCCAACCACACCAAGATGAATTCTTCGGTGAGGTGAGCATCTATACTCAGCCATTATTCGTGCAAGTTCCTCTACAGAGTTACCAAGATAGCTCACAGCTGATCGTTAAGTATCAAGGCTGTGCAGATGCTGGTTTCTGTTACCCTCCAGAGATCCGAGTAATCGACATTGAACCGTTTACTGCGACGAGTTCTGCGGATATGAAAAGCAGTGATGATCAAAACAGTGGTGCTTTACAAGGTTCTTCTGGTGAAGCTGACAATTCAGTACAAGCCTCTTCTCCTACCGCTGACGCAGCAAGCAATACCACTCAACAAACCAATGCTCCAGTTTCAAAAGAAGCAGGCTTAGCCGATAAGCTGGGTGACAGTTGGTGGACGCCATTATTATTCCTCGCACTCGGTGTTGGCTTAGCCTTTACGCCGTGTGTTCTGCCTATGTATCCGATTCTAACGGGTATTGTGCTAGGTGGCGGCAAGCTCAGCCAAGGTCGTGCGCTGATGCTGTCCTTCATCTACGTGCAAGGCATGGCGCTGACCTACACCTTATTGGGTTTAGTGGTTGCTTCAGCAGGCATGCAGTTCCAAGCTGCGATGCAGCACCCTTATGTATTAATCGCGCTGAGTGTTCTGTTCGTGACGTTGGCGATGTCGATGTTCGGCGTTTATAACCTACAACTACCAAGCAGCATCCAAACTTGGCTTAACAACCAAAGTAACAAGCAACAAGGTGGCAATACCTTGGGCGTGTTCGCAATGGGCGCTATCTCTGGCTTGGTGTGTTCACCTTGTACCACTGCGCCACTGTCAGGCGCGTTACTGTACGTGGCTCAAAGTGGCGACCTATTAACCGGGGCGTTCGCTCTGTATGCGTTAGCGATGGGTATGGGTATACCGCTGATTTTGGTTGCGATGTTTGGTAATAAGCTACTACCAAAAGCAGGTAGCTGGATGGACAAGGTGAAGATCGTATTCGGCTTTATCTTGCTGGCAGCGCCTATCTTCCTGCTAGAGCGAATTATTCCTGAATTGTGGGCAACGGTACTTTGGTCTGGTCTTGGGTTCATCGCCTTTGGTTGGCTTTACCACAGCAAGAATGCACTGCCATTCGGTGGTTGGAAACAGAGCGCTGTAGGTATCATCGCGATGCTTGGCCTATTCGCTTCAGCGCAACCTGCATTGAATTACTGGTTCGCAGAAAAGAGCGTTGTGGTTGAGCAACAAATCCAATTTGCACGCGTCAACACGGTTGAAGAGTTAGAAATCCAGCTCATCGAAGCCAAGAAACTCGGCAAACCAGTGATGCTCGATTTCTACGCCGATTGGTGTGTGGCATGTAAAGAGTTTGAGAAGTACACCTTCTACCAAGCAGATGTTGAGAACAAGCTTTCTGATTTCGTCCTGCTTCAGGCTGACGTAACGAGAAACATGCCTCAAGATATTGAACTGCTTAAACAATTGCAGGTACTCGGCTTACCAACCATTGAGTTCTGGGACGGCAAGGGTAACCATGTTCCAAATGCTCGTGTGACGGGCTTTATGCCTGCCGATGTATTCTTAAAACACATGCAAGACCACCAGCTATAGCGACGACATTCGTCTAAATACAAGCACTAACGAAAGCCGCACCGCCCCTCCGTAACGAGATGGCTGTGCGGCTTTTTTGTTATTCAGAGTAACGCTTTCTTATTCTGGGGATAAAAGTCGATATGGTTCAGACTTTTAATGCATAAATATTGTCCACATACTCAATCAGGATGATAATAAATATTAACTAAATTGTTAAAAGTATGAACGTCATGGACTCGACCTATACCATCATCATTGCTGATGACCACCCTCTCTTTCGCAACGCCCTGTTTCAGTCAGTTCATATGGCTATCAGCGGTGCGAACCTGCTTGAGGCTGATTCTCTCGATGCCTTACTGACTCTACTAAAAAAAGAAGATGAACCAGACCTGTTACTTCTCGACCTTAAAATGCCGGGAGCAAACGGGATGTCGGGCTTAATTCAACTGCGTGCTGAATATCCAGATTTACCGATCGTGGTGATATCAGCCAGCGAGGATGCCAGCGTTGTCACTCAAGTGAAAAGCCACGGTGCGTTTGGTTTCATTCCTAAGTCGAGTGATATGCGTGAATTGGTCAGTGCACTGAATCAAGTGCTGAATGGCGACCCGTTCTTTCCTGAAGGGCTTATCACCAATAATGCAGCCTGTAGCGACCTTGCGGAAAAGCTTTCCACACTGACACCTCAGCAATACAAGGTGCTAGGGATGCTTTCAGACGGCTTGCTAAACAAGCAAATCGCCTATGAATTGAATGTTTCGGAAGCGACTATCAAAGCACATATGACAGCCATCTTCCGTAAACTGGATGTGAAAAACCGAACTCAGGCGGTTATCTTGCTACAAGAAGTCCACAACTAAACTTCACTTATATCCTCTTCTAAAGTCGTCTTTGGCAAACATAAACCCAACCTGACGACTTTATGATCATCTATCTCTGCGACCACCCAAGTAATGTCATACCACATAAAGCTATCACCCAATACAGGGTGTGCACCAAGCTCTCGCTCTGCCAATTGTTTTAGCGTCATTTCTCGCTCTTCTTCCGAGCCCAGTTCGATACCATAACAATCACTGACCGCTGCAATCGATAGTTCGACATCCAGGAAGAAATCACCAAAGAATCGAGCGGACTCTTCAGCTAGAGGAGCCTCACTGAATAGCGCACTTAGGCTATCTAGGTCTTTATCTTGGCCAAGCACACAGAGAATATCGTTCGCCTCTAACACAGTGCTGCCCGATGGGTGAAGCAAAGCATCTTTTCTAAACAGCGCCGTAATTCGCGTCCCTTCAGGCATAGACAAACGCTTAAGCGGTTCACCAACACACCACTTTTCCTCTTTCAGCTTGTAGACAAACATCTCCCACTCACTGGTCGGATAAATCTCCATGCCGGTACGAGAAATCGGTGTCGGTGTCGGTGGTAAGGTCACCTGAGCCAACCTCGCAACTTTCATCAAGCTACCGCCCTGAACAATCAGCGAAACCATAACCACGAAGAAGGCGATGTTGAAGTAAAGTTGGGCATTTGGCAGGCCAGCCATCATCGGAAAAACCGCCAAAATGATCGGCACTGCACCACGTAAACCGACCCAAGAGACAAACCAGCGCTCCTTGGTGGTAAAGCTTCTGAACGGCAGCAAACCCAACCAAACCGACAACGGGCGAGCAAACAAAATCATACCGAAAGCCAGTGCTAACGCAGGAAGTGCAATGTCCATTAAGGTCGATGGTGTCACCAATAAACCCAACACCAAGAACATCACGATCTGACTTAGCCACGTCATACCGTCTAGGACATTAAGAATAGAGTGTCGAGAACGCGTTGGACGATTACCAATGAACAGACCTACGAGGTAAATCGATAAGATGCCACTACCGCCAAGCATGTTAGAGAACGCAAACAGAGCCACGCCCCCGCTGAGCACCAGAATCGAGTAAAGGCCATCGGCCAGCTGCACTCGGTTAATTAGACTCCATAGAACCCAACCGCCACCAATACCAACAAGGGTGCCGATACCAAACTGCATCGCGAAGCTTTTGAGTAGGAAGTTCATTCCCATCTCGCATCTGGGGTGCCCAGTAGCGCAATTAAAGTCACTGTCAGGAAAACAGCCATTGGGTCATTGGTACCGGATTCGATCTCTAGAGTTGAACCCACACGCTCATTGAAACTCTGTCCTTTCAGCAAAGAGAATACCGCTGCCGCATCGGTTGAACCAACAATCGCCCCGACCAAGATGCCCTGCATTAATGACAAGTCAAACAGCCAAGCCGCCATTAATCCGGTTAAGGTTGCTGTACATGCGACACCTATCGTCGCCAGCGAGAGCGAAGGCCAGAAAGCGACCTTGAAGCTCGCCACCTTGGTTCGCATACCGCCATCCAACAGAATCACGGCAAGCGCAAGGTTACTCACCAAATAGGTCAGTGAGTAATCATCGAAATGAATATTACCGGGTCCATCTTCACCCGCTAACATACCAACGAACAAAAAGATCAAAAGAATCGGAACGCCCAAGCGAGAGGACACTTGTGAGAAAAGTACGCTGATGGCGATGAGTACGGCACCAGTCAAGAATAAGTGGTTAATGGTTATTGCGTCCAATTCGTTCCCCCAAAGAATAAAATCCGAGCTTTAAGCCTGTTGATCTTTTGCCGTTTAGCAAGGCACGGTCGGTGAAAGTGCCGTAGTTACTATAACAAACTTATGTTTCGCTTCGTGTCATAAGCAGGGCTAAATACAGTTTCTCGGTCATTTAGTTGTTAAATTTTATGACTAGCACTCTAATTCATCCCTCTTTGTTAGACCTTTGGCTAATTTAACAATACTGTAACATCACATTTTTCTATGGTTATGTCTCCTAGCTCCCATATTTCAGTACATTAGCGCTAATACCATCCCGACTAAAGTTGCACAGATCCCTTGACTTATCCTTGCTACATTCTAAATCGTAACATTACGTTAACACGGCAATTTCTACAGAAACGGTTTCTACGAAAACGGAATTAAAGGAGAAGGCAATGGCGTTCGAATCTACGGAACATGCTCAAGCCTACTGGAAGGAAAACTTGGGAATAATGGGAACACTACTCGCTGTCTGGTTTGTGGTGTCTTATGGCGCTGGCATCTTATTTGTGGATGTCCTAAATACCATTCAATTTGGCGGGTTTAAGCTAGGTTTTTGGTTCGCTCAACAAGGTTCAATTTATACCTTCGTGGCGTTGATATTTATTTACGTTGTTCGCATGAATAAGCTGGACAAAAAATACAACGTACAGGAAGACTAGAGGCTAGAACATGGATATTCAAACTTGGACGTTTATTCTCGTCGGTATTACTTTCGCAGTCTATATCGGCATCGCAATCTGGGCTCGTGCTGGAACAACGAGTGAATTCTACGTTGCTGGCGGCGGCGTACACCCAGTAGCAAATGGCATGGCAACAGCCGCTGACTGGATGTCGGCAGCATCATTCATCTCAATGGCTGGTATCATCTCATTCGTTGGTTACGACGGTGCGGTTTACCTAATGGGTTGGACAGGTGGTTATGTACTACTTGCGCTATGTTTAGCACCTTACCTACGTAAGTTCGGTCAGTTTACGGTTCCTGATTTCATCGGTGAACGTTACTACTCGAAAACAGCACGTATGGTAGCGGTATTCTGTGCAATCTTCGTATCATTTACGTACGTTGCAGGCCAGATGCGTGGTGTTGGCGTTGTATTCTCTCGTTTCCTAGAAGTTGATATTAACCTAGGCATCATCATTGGTATGGGTATTGTGTTCTTCTACGCGGTGCTTGGTGGTATGAAAGGCATCACTTATACGCAGGTAGCTCAATTCTGTGTCCTCATTTTCGCCTTCCTTGTTCCAGCAATCTTTACCTCAATCATGATGACAGGTAACCCACTTCCACAAGTTGGTATGGGATCGACTCTATCAGGTACAGATGTATACCTACTTGATAAACTGGATGGACTAACCGAAGAGCTCGGATTTACCGCCTATACCGAAGGTAACAAGAGCATGGTAGATGTATTCTTCATCTGTGCAGCTCTAATGGTAGGTACTGCCGGTCTTCCACACGTAATCATTCGTTTCTTCACGGTACCAAAAGTACGTGATGCTCGTATCTCAGCGGGTTGGGCACTACTGTTCATCTCATTGCTATACACAACAGCGCCAGGCGTTGCAGCCTTCGCTCGTGTAAATATGATCGAAACGATTAATGGCCCAGACATGCAAGGTGTCGCAGCAGCAGAAGCACCAAGCTGGTACAAAAACTGGGAAAGCACTGGCCTAGTTGGTTGGGAAGATAAGAACGGCGATGGCAAAATGTTCTACTCGGGCGACGAACGCAACGAAATGAAGATTAACCGTGACATCATCGTACTGGCTTCTCCAGAGCTAGCAAAACTACCAAACTGGGTTGTAGCACTACTTGCAGCCGGTGGCCTAGCAGCCGCACTATCAACAGCCGCGGGTCTACTATTGGTCATCTCAACGTCGATTTCACATGACTTGTTGAAGAAAGGCTTCAGACCAAACATGACCGACAAGCAGGAGCTGTTAGCCGCTCGTTTAGCTGCCATGATCGCGATTGTAGGTGCAGGTTACTTGGGTATTAACCCACCAGGCTTTGTAGCACAGGTAGTAGCGTTTGCCTTCGGCTTAGCCGCAGCATCCTTCTTCCCAGCGATCATCCTAGGTATCTTCTACAAGAAGATGAACAAGGAAGGCGCAATTGCAGGTATGTTGTCAGGTATTGCCTTCACAGCAAGCTACATCATCTACTTCAAGTTCATTAACCCAGCAGCAAGCACACCGGAAAACTGGTGGTTTGGTATCAGCCCAGAAGGCATCGGTACGCTAGGTATGTGTCTAAACTTCGTAGTATCAATTGCAGTGAACAAAGTGACCGCTGAAGTTCCTGAAGATGTACAAGAGATGGTTGAGAACATTCGTTACCCGAAAGGTGCTGGTGAAGCTCACGACCACTAAGCACTACCACGAAACAAAGATGTTTAGCAAAAAAGAATCAGCACTTACATTGTAGGGATTAGGTACTGACTCAAGAAAGCCGATACGTCATGTATCGGCTTTTTCTTTTCCCCTCCATTTTATAAAAAGATAAACAAAGGGTTGTTTTTAAAACCTCATTTGATAATAATTATCATTAACATCTATTAAAGAGATGCAAATAATGATGAAAGAACAGCAGAGTCTCTATTCGAGGTTTTACAAAGCACAAGATCGCTTTGCTTCATTAGAGCAAGTTCAAGGCCATGAGCCGTTTGTGATTCGAGACTACATCGAGTGTGCACTAACGCTTTCCGCTTACTATGAAAAGCATGCCGCCCAAGAAAACATCTTGTTGTGCGAGCTGTACCTGCGCCAAGTTTTCTTCCATTTGATAGAAGCGATTGAGTCTCCAGAACGCAGTTTCGCCTTTCGTCATATCTGCCTAGACTCTATTCACTCACCACTATTTTATTTGAAACGCCACTACTGCCAGCAGCCTCAAGGCCAAGCGCGTTTTTTGAATCTCAGCCAAACACTACAACAAGTCCAAGCCCCACTTGGCTAACAAGGATAGAAGATGACCCTACAATTTCGGATAGAAAAAGACAGCATGGGCGAAGTGAAAGTTCCTGCTGATGCGCTATATCAAGCACAAACTCAACGTGCCGTGGATAACTTCGCGTTTAGTTCGCACAAGATGCCAGCCAGTTTCATTCAAGCACTGGCGCTGATTAAGCAGGCCGCCGCCGATACCAACGCTCAGTTAGGTTTATTAGAAGGTGATATTGCCAACGCGATAGCCGAAGCTAGCCAAGAGATCATAGAGGGTAAACACCTCGAGCAATTCCCTATTGATGTTTACCAAACCGGTTCTGGTACAAGCTCCAACATGAATGCCAACGAAGTGATTGCGACACTCGCTTCAAGAAGCCTGCAAGGAGACGTGAACCCGAATGATCACGTAAACATGGGGCAAAGCAGTAACGATGTCGTGCCAACAGCAATTCAAGTCAGTGTCGCTTTGATGGCAGAAAATAAGCTACTGCCTGCACTTACCCACCTTTCTGCGGCACTTACCGTAAAACAGCATGAACTTGCTGAGGTAGTCAAAACTGGCCGTACCCATCTAATGGATGCAATGCCGATTACCTTTGCTCAAGAGCTTGGTGGTTGGAAATTTCAGATTGAACATGCCAAGCAAGCGATAGAAAGCAGCTTGCCAGCAGTCAAGGCGCTTGCTCAAGGTGGCACAGCGGTTGGTACGGGGATCAATGCCGACCCACGCTTTGCCGATAAGTTTGCGAGTAACCTGTCTCAATCGACAAAGATCAGTTTCAGCTCCAGTGAAAACTTCTTTTTTAACCTCAGCAGTCAAGACGCGATCGTTGCGCTCTCTGGTCAGCTCAAAACTGCAGCAGTTGCGATCATGAAGATCTCAAACGATCTTCGCTGGATGAACTCTGGGCCGTTGGCTGGCTTAGGGGAAATTGAATTGCAGGCTCTGCAGCCGGGCTCGTCTATCATGCCTGGCAAGGTAAACCCTGTAATTCCAGAAGCAGCAGCTATGGCGGCGGCGCAAATCATTGGCAACGACACCACCATTACCGTAGCTGGACAATCAGGTAACTTCCAACTCAATGTGATGCTGCCAGTGATTGCTCATAACGTTCTAGAAAGCATTGAGTTGTTGGCAAACAGCTCAGTCGCTTTAGCGGACAAAGCCATCGCGACCTTCACGGTACGCCAAGATAACCTCGATTTAGCCTTGTCAAAGAACCCAATCCTAGTGACCGCACTTAACCCTGTGATTGGCTACTTGAAGGCGGCTGATATTGCCAAGAAAGCTTACAAAGAAGGCTTACCAATTCTGGATGTAGCAGAAAGAGAAACCGATCTAAGCCGAGAAGAGCTCAGCAAGCTGCTTGATCCAACCACACTCACTCAAGGCGGTATCGCGGGTTAAAGTAAATCGGTCATCCATAACCGAGCGAACAGATCGAAAAAGGCCTCTGCTGAGGCCTTTTTAATATCTAAGAGTTAATTAAACTAACTCACCCGATTCAATACCGCTCTGAGTTTTAAGGGTTTCACTGGCTTGGCAATAAAGCTAAAGCTGTTGGCCTTTATCGCTGCCAACATGTCATCGGTTCTATCGGCACTGATGATGACCCCTTCAAAAGAGTCTCCAAGGCGCAAGCGACACTGCTGCAATACTTCGAGCCCGGTTCGGCCATTATCCAAACGGTAATCCGAGAAAATGACATCCGGCTGCCAACCCTCATCTAGGCACTGCAAGCTTTCGACCAGATCAACCGCAGTCTTAACCTCACAGCCCCAACGTCCAATCAGGTTTTCCATGCCGACTAAGATTTCTCGTTCATTGTCGACACACAATATCTTGAGGTGCTCGATGTCGCTGGTCGCCATTGGCGTCGAAGCTTGTACAACCGGAGCCACTTTTTCCGCTCGAGCCAAGGTGATGGAAAAGACACTGCCTTGACCCGGCCATGAACGCATCGAAATTTGGTGACCAAGCACATGAGCAATGCCTTTGGAGATGGCTAATCCTAGCCCCAACCCCTGATCAGCGCGCACTTGGCTACCACGAGTAAACTCTTCGAAGATCTCCTGTTGCTTGTCTTCATCGATACCGGTTCCGTTATCCCACACATCGATTCGAACCTGTCCATTCACTCTTCTCGCACCCAGTACCACTTTCCCTTCCGGGTTATAGCGGAACGCATTGGTCAAAAAGTTCTGAATCACACGCCTCAACAGCTTAGGGTCTGAGTGAATAAACAATGACGATGGGATCATCTTAAACTCAATTTTCTGCTGTCTCGCTAAGGCACTAAATTCCGCATTTAAGTTGGTTAGCACATCGTGCACGGCAATCGCGTGAATGTTGGTTTCTAACTTTCCTGACTCCAATCGAGAGATATCCAGCAAGTCTCCAATCAAATCTTCTGCGGCGCCAAGCGCACTCTCGATGTGAGATGAAAGTTGCTTCACCTCTTGCTCTTTTGCTACCTCAGAAAGTGACGAAGCAAATAGACGTGCGGCATTGAGCGGCTGCATCAAATCGTGGCTTACCGCGGCTAGAAAACGACTCTTAGATTGTGACTCTTGATCCGAAATCTGCGTGGCTTTTACCAAGCGATGATTCAGTTTTTCGAGCTCTTGAGTTCGTTCATGAACTCTCGATTCCAAGCTTTCGTTAGCATCTTTTAGCGCTTGCTCTGCTTGTCTGAATACCGTGATATCGGTAAAGCTCATCACAAAGCCACCACTTGGCATTGGGTTACCTTGCACCTCAATTACTCGGCCATCAGGACGAATACGAGAAGAGGTGTGTCGAGTGCCTTGCTCAAGGTGATAAACACGGCGACGAACGTGATCTTCTGGGTCACCCGGACCACACAAACCCTGTTCGGCATTATGGCGAATCACATCGGAAATGGGTCGCCCAACCTGAATCAAACCCGCAGGAAATTCAAACAGCTCTAAGTAACGTTGATTCCACGCCACCAGCCTCATTTGTTTATCTATTACTGCGATGCCTTGGCCAATATGTTCAATCGCTCCTTGCAGTAAACCACGGCTGAAGTCGTACAGTTCCGAAGCTTCATCAACGATGGTCGCGACTTCTTCAAGCTGCATGTTTCTTCCCTGCAAAGCGGAAGTAAGTACTAACTTAGCAGACGAAGCACCAAATACACCTGCGAGCACGCGCTCTGCGTGTCGAATCAGACTTGCAGGCGCTTGTTGATTAGGAAGCAGCGGCTGACCGTGTTGTTGCCAGTAGCTGTGTAAGGCACTTTTGGCACGCTTACGGCCTACAAAACGCGACGCCAGCATCTCTAATTCAGCGACTGTCACGCGATTCTGATAGAGGCTGATATTCTCGTTCTCAGGCAGTGGCGTGCCAACAAATGCCGCCGATTGTAAGCGCTCACTTAGGCTTGGGCGAGTCGTCATCGAAACCATGGCATAGCACAAGGTATTGAGCACAATACTCAGCACAATTCCCCAGTTTGAGCTGCTGATATCCCAACTGTTGAGCAACTCTGGTGGCGTAATAATCCACAGTAAAAGGTTACTTTCACTATCGCCCGCCAACATGCTGGTTTGGCTCATTAGGGTAATCAGCCAAATCAAGGAGCCAACCATTAAACCGACATACACGCCCTTGCGGTTACCCGGGCGCCAGTACAAACCACCAATAAGTGCTGGCGCGAATTGAGCAATCGCAGCAAACGAAAGAAAGCCAATCGCTGACAGTGAATGAATGGTATCGAGCGCTTGATAAAACAGCCAAGCACCCAATAACAGAAGTAAAATTAGTCCGCGGCGAATCACCAATAACAGACCAGAAAAATGTCGATGGGTTCTTTGGGTTAGGCGCATACGGCGCAGTAACAGTGGCATTACTAAATCATTCGACACCATGATCGCCAAGGCGATGGTCGAAACAATTACCATGCCGCTCGCAGCCGAAGTTCCACCAAGGAAAGCCAGCAAAGCAATGTGATTAGCGCCTTCTGCCATTGGCACACTGATCACGTAGGTATCCGCTGGCATGCCAGTAAGTAGCCCTTGTCCTGCCCAAGCAATTGGCAGCACGAACAGTCCCATCAAAATCAGGTAAAGCGGAAACAACCAGCGAGCGGTATGAAGGTCTTGAGGACGTTCGTTTTCTACCACCATGGTATGGAACTGGCGCGGCAAACAGACAATCGCCAACATGGTTAACACGGTATGAATTATTAAGGTCGGAATATTCGGTGATTCGTAGGTGGAAGCCGCCACATCAAGCAGGTCGATTTTGTCGCTGCTCATCGCCAGATACATGATGAACAAGCCAACAATCAAGAATGCGGCGAGCTTAACGATGGATTCAAACGCCACCGCCATCATCATGCCACGGTGATGTTCAGTGTTATCAATGTGTCTTGTACCAAACAACATGGTAAAAATAGCCAAAGCACCGACCACGAACCAAGAGACGTGATAGTCCTGATAACCAAAGTCAGCCGCTAGGTTGGGTGCAACAATATCCAACCCCATGGTGATACCACGCAGCTGCAGAGCGATATAAGGAAGGATACCGACTACGGCGATAACCGTCACCGCCACCGCTAAGCCCTGAGATTTTCCATAACGAGCCGCGATAAAGTCGGCAATGGAGGTGATGTGCTCCCGCTTCGCAATCAGGATCAGCCGCGCCAAGATCCGCCAGCCTAGTGTAAAGACCAGAATCGGGGCGAGATAAATGGGTAAAAAGGACCAAGGGTTATTGCTCGCCTGCCCGACCGTTCCATAGAAGGTCCAAGAGGTACAATACACGGCAATCGAAAGGCTATAGATCCACGGGCGCCAACGCGATAGCCAACGAACCTGCCTGTCTCCATACCAAGCGATCAGAAATAACACGCCCAAGTAGGCTAAAGAGACTGGAATTACTACCCATCCTTGCATTGAAAACCCTTTCTTCATCCATAAAAAAACCTCTCCATAAGGGAGAGGTTTCATTTAACTAAGGATGGGTGATTAACTCAATCGCATCGCTTAAATTCTGTGCTTTAGACTCTAATTATCAGCATTTGCTGTGAGATTCTGACTGTTCCGAATCTGATTGATTAATCTCAACCACTGAACTTCTTTCATCCAACTTAATGAACAGAGCAAGTGCACCCATTGCAGCCATACCCCAGAAGATATTTGCGCCCCAAAGCTCATAACCCCAACCACTTAAGGTAGTCATCAGTGCTATAAAGGCACCCAATGGAATCGCGTTATACAGGGCTTGTAGCGCAACCATCTTGTTTTGCTCTTCAGATTGGATGTATTGAATCGCGGCGATGTGTGCCATCGCAAAAGTCACACCGTGCAGCAACTGCACCATAACCAGTGCAAAAATCGCCGTTGTTGATGCGGTAATACCCCAACGCGCCATCACCCCAATAGCTGCGACAACAAACAAAGTACGCAGTGACCAGCCTGAGAATAATCGCTTACTCAGAGCAAATACGGCCACCTCAGCAACAACACCTAGGCTCCACAAGTAACCGATGATCGCTTCTGAGTGACCCGCTTCTTTCCAATAAATCGCACTAAAACTGTAGTAAGCCGCATGACTGCCTTGCAGCAGCGCCATCAAGGCTAAAAATTTTACCACTGACGACTCACGCAGCAGTTCACCTAGTTTTGGTCGCGGCGCTTGTTGCTCAGATTGCGTTACCGGCATCACGTTAGGGTTTCTCATCGCTAACATTAACGACAACAGCACACCAGCAAGCGCTGTATACAAAATCATATCAGTGCCGAACTGTGCGACTAAATAACCCACCACGGTTGAACCTGCAATAAAAGCAATTGAACCCCAAAGGCGAGTTCGGCCGTAGTCGAGCATTTTCAAACGACTGTAATGGTTAGCCATCGCATCAGAAAGAGGAATGATCGGCCCACAACAGAGGTTAAACAGTATCGTTGCCAACAACATCAGTAGAAAGCTGCCACCAATGAAGAAGTGGAAGCCAACAAACAGCAACGCAGCGAAACTCAAACAGCGTAGCGCTGGCATCAAGTGTTCCACTTTATGGATACGCGGCGTAATCACTAGGTTAGCCACACAACGAGTCGCAAAGCCGATACCAATCAATACGCCAATATCACCAGCAGACACGCCTTGGTCTTCAAACCACAACGCCCAAAATGGCAAATACACGCCATACGCAAAAAAGAAACCAAGAAAATACTGAGAGATCCAGCCATAGGGTGAAGGGCTAAACATAAATGACCTATAAAGTGTGCGGAAAAAGGCAGCACCAATTATGCCTATCTCGCATACGATGAAAAAGGGAATTATTACTGGGATAGTATTCCCATATTCAATGGGTCTGAATATCGCATTTCAACAAGAGATTTCACGCTCATCAATACCCATGCTCGCATTTAGACTAAAGTCGTCTGGAGCTTCGCTGGTAATTTGTCAGACTGATTAAAGACTCCCACTTCTTCTTGTGATGCTTATGCCTGACAAATTTAATATGCAGCACCCACCCTTCGATAGCCTGTCCGACGCCGAACAGTTGAAGCTTCGCTCTTCATTAGACGTGGTGTATTACCGCTCTCAAGAAGTGATACTGGAAGCTGAAAGGCCGAGCCGACACCTGCATATTTTGATCAAAGGGGCTGTTGAAGAGCGCGCGAGCAGTGATGGCGAGATTTACGCACACTATGCCAATGACGATATTTTTGATGTCCGTAGCCAGTTTGAACCTCACACCAAACACCAATATATCGCACTCGAAGATACATTAAGTTATCTGCTGCCCACCGATATTTTTCTTGAGCTTTACCACGCCAATGGCCAATTCGCAGCCTACTTTGATAGCAACCTATCAACACGAAAAGCTTTGATAGAAGCCGCCCAGCAGCAACAGAATCTTGCCGAGTTTATATTGACCAAGGTGGATGACTCTATTTACCACCCACCACTGATACTTGAACCAAACCAACCGATCAACCAAGTCACTCAAACCCTTAAAGAACAAGGGTTGGACTCGGCTCTGGTTTATTTAGAACATGATGATCCAAAAGCTTTTGGATCATCATGCTCCTTACCGTATGGAATCGTCACTCGAACCAATTTATTGCATGCTGTGATGCTCGATAATTTCCCACTGGATGCGCCTGTTGGTGAGATCGCAACGTTTCCGGTGATGCACGTGAACCAAGGCGATTTCTTATTTAACGCCATGATTACCATGACCAGAAATCGAGTAAAAAGGTTGATGGTTTGTGATGGTGAAAATGCGGTCGGCATGGTGGATATGACACAGATCCTCAGCGCATTCTCCACACACTCCCACGTTCTTACTTTGCGTATTGCGCGCGCCACCTGCGTTGAAGAATTGGCAATGGCATCCAACAAACAACGTCAACTGGTCGAGAGCTTGCTCAGTAATGGGATTCGCACACGCTTTATCATGGAACTGATTTCTGCGGTCAACGAACAGATCATAGAGAAGGCTTTTGAGTTGGTGATCCCACCTGCACTGCATAATCATTGCTGCCTAATCGTGTTGGGTTCCGAAGGCCGTGGGGAACAAATTCTCAAAACCGATCAAGACAACGCGCTAATAATTCAAGATGGTTTGGAGTGGCATCAATGCCAAAGTGCCATGAACGACCTCACTCATACCCTTCAACAATTGGGTTACCCACTGTGCCCGGGCAACGTAATGGTCAACAATCCGAAATGGGTGCATTCAGAACAAGAGTGGAAACAAACCCTTACCCATTGGGTAAAAAAAGCCACGCCAGACACCGTGATGGATATTGCGATCATGGCAGATGCACACGCAGTAGCGGGTAATAGAGAGTTATTAAAACCTGTAAAGCAGCACCTCAGTGATTTAATGCTCGGACAAGAATTGATTCTGACGGAGTTCTGCCGCCCTGCCCTTAACTTCTCAGTTCCCCTGACCCTGTTTGGTAATGTGAAGCAATCCAAGTCAGGGCTCGATATCAAACAAGGCGGTATTTTCCCTATCGTGCATGGTGTGAGAGCGCTTTGCCTAGAGCATGGTGTCACGGTAAACAACACCTTCGAACGCATTGAGCAGCTGGTCAGCAAGAAAGTATTAGAGCAAACTACTGCCGATAATCTCAGTGAAGCACTCAAGCAATTCTTTAAGTGGCGTTTAGCCCAAAGGCTTTCTCAGCAGCACAGCAGCAACAAGATTAACGTCAAACTAATGGAACGAGCAGACAGGGATCTGCTTCGACATAGCCTGCACGTGGTGAAGAAGTTCAAGCAATGGCTCGGCTACCACTATCAGATACGGGATTAGGCATTGAACGATGAATAGGTTGGTTCGCTATTACTGGCATCACAAGCTCAAAGGCTCTCTCTATCAGCCTCTGTTTACTGCGCCTATTGATCATGAATATGTATCGCTCGATTGTGAAACCACCAGCCTAGACCCCAATCAGGCAGAATTAGTCACTATTGCCGCGACCAAGATCATCGGTAACCGAATCATTACCAGCCAACCTTTTGAAGTCCGGTTGCGCGCCCCGCAATCGCTCGATTGCAATTCAATAAAAATCCACCGCATTCGTCATCAAGATCTAAAACACGGCATCGAAGAAAAACAGGCTTTAATCGAGCTACTGAACTTCATTGGAAATCGTCCTTTAGTCGGCTATCACATCCGTTATGATAAAAAAATTCTCGACCGCGCCTGTTTAAAACAGCTTGGATTTCCACTACCTAACCGATTAGTCGAAGTGAGCCAACTCTATCAAGACAAACTCGAAAGACAGCTGCCCAATGCCTATTTTGATCTCAGCATGGACGCCATCTGTCGCCAGCTCGATTTACCGATACCGGTCAATAAACATGATGCATTACAAGATGCTATCTCCGCTGCGCTGATCTTTATACGCCTAAAGCACGGTGACCAGCCTCGCTTCAACTCTTCTTATTCTTAATTCAACCACGGGCTTTCTACATAGAGAGCAACATCTCAAAAATGAACTTAACTCGCTATTTTGTAAGTGAAAAGCGGCGTCTCATCCTAAAGTCTAATTGTGGAAATCGCCGTCCTAGCCGAGAGTGATAACACAAAGACGGTTCTGTAATAGACCTAGAAACTGAACACAAAGGAAGTTGCCAGTTCATTAGGAATGTAGGCACAAGGAGAGATGCAATGAGTGAAGCCCACGTTTATCCGGTAAAAGAAAATATTAAATCAACCACACACGCGGATAATGACACTTACCTAGCCATGTACCAGCAATCTGTTTCTGACCCTGAAGGCTTTTGGGGTGAACACGGAAAAATCGTTGATTGGATCAAACCTTTCACACAAGTAAAAAACACCTCTTTCGACCCTGGCCACATTGATATTCGCTGGTTTGAAGATGGCACGCTTAACGTTTCGGCTAACTGTATCGACCGCCACCTTGCTGAGCGCGGTGATGAAGTCGCTATCATCTGGGAAGGCGATGACCCGGCAGATGATAAGACTCTAACTTTTAATGAACTGCATAAAGAAGTGTGCCTGTTTTCAAATGCTCTAAAAGAGCAAGGCGTACGCAAAGGTGATGTGGTTTGTTTATACATGCCAATGGTCCCAGAAGCAGCAGTAGCCATGCTGGCATGTACCCGTATCGGCGCGGTTCACACGGTAGTATTCGGTGGTTTCTCACCAGAAGCACTATCTGGTCGTATTATCGATTCAAATTCTAAAGTCGTTATCACTGCCGATGAAGGCGTGCGTGGCGGCCGTGCGGTTCCACTGAAGAAGAATGTCGATGAAGCACTGACGAACCCTGAAGTGAAAAACATCGAGAAGGTTGTGGTATTCAAACGCACTGGCGGTGAGGTTGCATGGCACGAACACCGCGATGTGTGGTGGCACGATGCTATTGCTAATGTATCTGCAGATTGCCCACCAGAAGAGATGAACGCAGAAGATCCACTATTCATCCTTTATACATCAGGCTCAACAGGTAAACCTAAAGGCGTTATGCACACCACAGGTGGCTACCTTGTTTATGCAGCGATGACCTTCAAATACGTATTCGATTACCAAGAAGGCGAAACTTTCTGGTGTACAGCGGATGTGGGTTGGATTACTGGCCACACATACCTTGTTTACGGGCCGCTTGCTAATGGCGCAAAAACGATTCTGTTTGAAGGCGTCCCAAATTACCCGAACACCAGCCGCATGAGTGAAGTGGTCGATAAGCACCAAGTTAATATTCTTTATACTGCGCCAACGGCTATTCGTGCATTGATGGCGAAAGGCAACGAAGCCGTTGAAGGCACGTCTCGTGACAGCCTAAGAATCATGGGCTCAGTGGGTGAACCTATCAACCCAGAGGCGTGGGAGTGGTACTACAAAACAATCGGTAATGAGCAGTCTCCAATTGTTGACACATGGTGGCAAACAGAAACGGGCGGTATCTTAATTGCACCGCTACCAGGCGCAACTGACCTAAAACCGGGCTCGGCAACTCGTCCATTCTTCGGTGTGCAACCGGCGCTGGTTGATAACATGGGTAACATCATTGAGGGCGCAACAGACGGCAACCTAGTGATTCTTGACTCTTGGCCAGGACAAATGCGTACCGTTCATGGCGATCATGACCGCTTCGAACAGACTTACTTCTCGACCTTTAAAGGCATGTACTTCACCAGTGACGGCGCTCGCCGCGATGAAGACGGTTACTACTGGATTACGGGTCGTGTCGATGACGTGCTTAACGTATCAGGTCACCGTATGGGTACCGCTGAGATTGAATCGGCTCTAGTCGCGTTCGATAAGATTGCAGAAGCCGCGATTGTGGGTATCCCTCATGATATTAAAGGCCAAGCGATTTACGCTTACATCACGCTAAATGATGGTGAGTTCCCAACTGCAGAGCTTCATAAAGAAGTGAAAGACTGGGTACGTAAAGAGATTGGCCCAATTGCAACGCCAGATGTACTGCACTGGACTGACTCTCTACCAAAAACTCGTTCGGGTAAAATCATGCGTCGTATCCTGCGTAAAATCGCGACTGGCGATACAGGTAACCTAGGTGATACCTCGACACTGGCCGACCCAAGCGTGGTTGATAAGCTGATTGCCGAGAAAGCCGAACTGGCATAAGCAACTAATCACTGTTTAAAACAGCACTTTCTAAACCGTCACCTATGTGGCGGTTTTTTTATGGCTGATCTTGATCTCAAATATCCCGCCCCAAATTAAGGCTAAGACGCTTTTTTGTTAAGTTGGTAACAATTCCAAGCTGTATCAATAGGAGATTAGACCAGTAAATTGCTGCGATTTGCGCTGAATTAGCTATAATCTGGTTCTAATTTTTAAATTTGGGTTTTTCTCACTAGAAATTAACCGCAAATTTTCAATAAAATGGCAACATTCAAGTTCGTAAACACGATAAAGGAAGATAGCCCCACGATGTCTACAAAGTTTCGCATTCTAGTTTTAAATGGCCCAAACCTTAACCTGTTAGGCCTTAGAGAGCCTGCACACTACGGTTCTCAAACACTTGACCAGATTGTTAGCTCACTGACCGAGCAAGCGAAAGCACACGATGTTGAGCTATCTCACTTACAGTCAAATCGTGAGTATGAACTGATTGAAGCTATCCATAGTGCTTATCAAAATGTTGATTTTATTATTATCAACCCAGCAGCCTTTACACATACCAGTGTGGCACTGCGTGATGCACTACTTGGCGTTGCCATCCCATTTATTGAGGTTCATCTATCGAATGTTCACGCGCGTGAACCATTCCGTCACCACTCTTACCTATCTGATAAAGCAGAAGGTGTGATTTGTGGCTTAGGTGCCCAAGGTTATCAATTTGCTTTGACCG
This sequence comes from Vibrio sp. 10N.239.312.C11, assembly GCF_041466065.1. NCBI lineage: Bacteria > Pseudomonadati > Pseudomonadota > Gammaproteobacteria > Vibrionales > Vibrionaceae > Vibrio > Vibrio sp. 10N.239.312.C11. Next base: position 29,986 of record NZ_JBFSRZ010000004.1, on the reverse strand, counting down.
CTGCGCTCAGCAAGCTCAACTCAAAGTAAACATAAACAACGAACTATTACTAACCTACTCAGTCATAGAGTAAGTTCAATTAACAGATAAAGAGAAAGAAACAATGGATATTCGCAAAATCAAAAAGCTAATCGAATTGGTTGAAGAGTCTGGTATTTCTGAGCTAGAAATCTCTGAAGGTGAAGAGTCAGTACGAATCAGTCGTAACAGCACTGCACCTGTAGCACCTGTTCAATATGCAGCTGCTCCAGCACCTGTAGCGGCAGCAGCTCCTGCGGCGGCACCTGTAGCAGCAGAAGCTGCGGCTCCTGCAGTTCCAGCTGGTCACCAAGTTCTTTCTCCAATGGTTGGTACTTTCTACGGCGCTCCAAGCCCAGATGCAAAACCATTCGTTAAAGTTGGTCAATCTGTAACGGCTGGCGAAACGCTATGTATCGTTGAAGCAATGAAGATGATGAACCAAATCGAAGCTGATAAATCTGGTGTTGTAACAGCTATCCTAGTTGAAGACGGTCAACCAGTAGAATTCGACCAAGCTCTAGTAATTATCGAATAATAGAGAGCACTCATTATGTTAGATAAATTAGTAATCGCGAACCGTGGTGAGATTGCACTACGTATTCTGCGTGCATGTAAAGAGCTTGGCATTAAAACGGTAGCGGTTCACTCAACTGCTGACCGTGACCTTAAGCACGTACTGCTTGCAGACGAAACCATTTGTATCGGCCCAGCTCGTGGTATCGATAGCTACCTAAACATCCCTCGTATCATCAGCGCAGCTGAAGTGACAGGTGCAGTAGCTGTTCACCCTGGCTACGGCTTCCTATCTGAAAATGCAGACTTTGCAGAACAGGTAGAGCGCAGTGGCTTTATCTTTGTTGGCCCTAAAGCTGAAACCATTCGCATGATGGGTGACAAAGTGTCAGCTATCACGTCAATGAAGAAAGCTGGCGTACCTTGTGTGCCAGGTTCTGATGGTCCTCTTGACGACGACGACGCGAAAAACAAAGCGCACGCTAAGCGCATTGGCTTCCCAGTTATCATCAAAGCATCTGGCGGCGGCGGCGGTCGTGGTATGCGTGTTGTTCGTTCTGAAGCAGAACTAACAGAAGCTATCGCGATGACTCGTGCTGAAGCAAAAGCATGTTTCAACAACGACATGGTTTACATGGAGAAATTCCTAGAAAACCCACGTCACATTGAAGTACAAGTGCTTGCAGATGGCCAAGGTAATGCTATCCACCTAGGTGAGCGTGACTGTTCAATGCAGCGTCGTCACCAAAAAGTTGTGGAAGAAGCGCCAGCTCCAGGTATCACTGAAGAGATGCGTAAGTACATTGGCGAACGTTGTACTCGTGCATGTCTTGAGATTGGTTACCGCGGTGCAGGTACATTTGAATTCCTATACGAAAACGGTGAGTTCTACTTCATCGAAATGAACACTCGTATCCAGGTTGAGCACACGATTACTGAAATGGTAACGGGTATCGATCTAGTGAAAGAGCAACTTCGCATTGCTGCTGGTCAGCCTCTATCATTCACACAGGATGATATTAAGCTGCGCGGCCACTCAATCGAATGTCGTATCAATGCGGAAGATCCGGTTCGCTTCCTACCTTCTCCGGGTAAGATCACGCGCTTCCACGCTCCAGGCGGCATGGGTGTACGTTGGGAATCTCACATCTACACGGGCTACACAGTGCCACCGCATTACGATTCAATGATCGGCAAGCTGATCACTTACGGTGAGAACCGTGATGTTGCTATCGCTCGTATGAAGAACGCATTGGGTGAAATGATTGTTGAAGGTATTAACGTTAATACTGAGCTTCAACTGTCTATTATGAACGACGAAAACTTCCAACACGGTGGGTCAAACATCCACTACCTTGAGAAGAAGCTTGGTCTACAATAGACGCTAGCCTTCCGTAATTCGTTCTCTGTAGAACAGTAATAAATGCTCACTTCGGTGAGCATTTTTTTTGTAAATACTCGCAATAATCAATTCATCATCCCCATTATATTCCGTGGGGTTTTGGTGAATTTGCTCATATTTTCTGCTAGACTCGCCATCCAATTTTTCTCATATAGAAGATGCAGCCATGCCTTGGATTCAAATCAAGCTTAATGCTACCAATGAAAATGCCGAACAAATCGGCGACATGTTAATGGAAGAGACTGGTGCTCTTTCTGTAACTTTCCTGGATGCACAAGATACCCCTGTATTTGAGCCTCTGCCGGGCGAAACTCGCCTTTGGGGTGATACTGACATTCTCGCGCTTTACGACGCTGAGACTGACACTGGTGTCGTTCTAGCGCAGATTAAAGCAAGCAACATGTTCCCTGCAGACTTTGCTCACAAAGTAGAGCAAATTGAAGACAAGGATTGGGAACGTGAATGGATGGACAACTTCCACCCAATGAAGTTTGGTGAGCGTTTATGGATCTGTCCTAGCTGGCGCGATATCCCTGAACCTGACGCTGTAAACGTAATGCTGGATCCCGGTCTTGCATTCGGTACCGGTACTCACCCAACAACAGCATTGTGTCTTGAGTGGCTTGAAGGCCTAGACCTGACAGGTAAAACCGTGATCGATTTCGGTTGTGGTTCTGGCATTCTTGCGATCGCTGCGATCAAACTTGGCGCGGCAAAAGTTGTCGGGATCGACATTGATCCTCAAGCTCTGCTTGCATCAAAAGACAACGCACAACGTAATGGTGTTGCTGAGCAACTAGAGGTGTTCTTGCCACAAGATCAACCAGAAGGTTTACTTGCTGACGTTGTTGTTGCCAACATTCTTGCCGGTCCATTACGCGACCTTTCTGGCATCATTAAAGGTCTAGTAAAGCCAAATGGTGTACTAGCAATGTCGGGTGTTTTAGATACACAAGCGGAAGATGTTGCAACTTATTATCGTGATGAGCTTCACATTGATCCGATCATTGAACAACAAGAATGGTGTCGAATCTCTGGTCGCAAGCAAGGCTAGGTAAGACTTTGGCCGCTAATTGACTGAAATTTAAACGAATTACGAAAACAAATTGTAAATGCTCAAATATTAGTCTTTTCACGCAGCGAAAAAATGCGTAAAATGCGCGCCCTTGCTGGTACAGAACTGTGATGACATTTTTGAAAATCGGAAATTATCAACTTAAGAACAATCTAATCGTCGCTCCTATGGCTGGCGTAACGGATAGACCATTCCGTGAGTTGTGTCTTCGTTACGGTGCGGGGATGGCAGTCAGTGAAATGATGTCCTCCAATCCGAAAGTTTGGAAAACGTCAAAATCTCAGCAGCGTATGGTACATGAAGGCGAATCGGGCATTCGTTCAGTACAAATCGCTGGTGCAGATCCACAGCTTATGGCCGAGGCTGCTCAATTCAATGTTGCTAACGGTGCGCAAATCATCGATATCAACATGGGTTGTCCAGCCAAAAAAGTGAATAAGAAGCTTGCGGGCTCAGCCCTACTTCAGCATCCAGAACTCATTGAAGATATTCTGAAGGCTGTGGTAAATGCTGTCGACGTTCCAGTAACGTTGAAAACGCGCACAGGCTGGGATACAGGCAATAGAAACTGTGTCCAAATCGCGAAAATAGCCGAAGACTGCGGCATACAAGCTCTTGCCCTTCACGGGAGAACTCGCGCTTGTATGTACAAAGGTGAGGCAGAATACCAACACATTAAAGCAGCGAAACAAGCAGTATCTATTCCGGTTATCGCTAACGGTGATATCGATAGTCCGGAAAAAGCGAAGTTTGTGCTGGAGTACACCGGCGCTGATGCTTTAATGATAGGTCGACCTGCCCAAGGACGTCCTTGGATTTTTAACGAAATCCTACACTATTTGGAAAACGGCACCACGATGGACCCACTCCCGATTTCGGAAGTGAAAGACATCATGCTTGGTCATGTGCTCGCTCTACATGAATTTTATGGAGAGTTTTTAGGCCCTCGCATCGCTCGTAAGCATGTGGGTTGGTATCTAAAAGAGCATGAACAAGCGAGTGAGTTTCGCCGTACCTTCAACGCATTCGAAGCAGGTGATCTGCAGCTTGAAGCGCTAGAAGGTTTTTTTGATAACGTTGCACCATAATTACGAGAAGAGCTAGACCGAATATGTTCGAACAAAATCTGACTTCAGAAGCATTGACAGTAACTACAGTTACATCACAAGACCAAATCACGCAGAAGCCACTACGTGACTCAGTTAAAGCATCATTGAAAAATTACCTTGCTCAATTAAACGGTCAAGAAGTCAGCGAGTTATACGAATTAGTATTAGCTGAAGTTGAACAGCCACTACTAGACACTATCATGCAGTACACTCGCGGTAACCAAACTCGCGCAGCAACCATGATGGGTATTAACCGCGGTACTCTTCGCAAGAAACTTAAAAAATACGGCATGAACTAATCGTTCTTTCGTAATTTATTGAATTAGAAGCCGAGCTCTTTATTGAACTCGGCTTTTTTTTGTTTATATGGCAACAAGCGAACAATTATCAATCAATTAATTAGATGTAACGATTGATAACGTAATCACTACCGATATAATGACCCATTAATCTAATCGTCTGGAAGCTACATGCTTGATATGAAAAGGGAAGAATGGCTTAGCACACTGATCCGTGAACTGCCTGATCGTCATCTTCTGTTGGATACATCCGGACGTATTGTTGAAAACTTTGACAATCCAAATCACCACACAGTTTCAGAACTGTTGCCTCCCGCGGTTGAAAAGCAGCTGTTAGAGGCGGCAAAGCAAGCTTATTCCAGTCGCGAAATTCAATACATTCAATACTCTCTTGCGCCCTGTCAGCAACTTCAGCTTTCTATTGAACAACTTTTCGCTCAAGGGGAAGAATCTGCAGAATCAGACGATCGATATTTTGAATCGACATTAAAGCCATTGTATCTCTCGCCAGAAAAGCAATACGTGCTGTGGCAAGAGCGAGATATTACTAAAGCACAGCAACGTGAAGCTGAGCTGATAGAACTCGCTGAAATCGATGAGCTAACTGGGATTTTAAATAGACGTGCCTTTTTACTTGGGTTGGAAAAAGAGTTCAGTCAATCGCCTAAGCAAAGCTTAACGTGTTTGATGATAGACATAGACCACTTCAAAGAGATCAATGATCAAGTTGGCCACCTTTCTGGTGATGAGGTAATCGTTCAAGTCGCGAGTTTATGCCAACAGTCAATAGACTGCGATGATTATCTAGGTCGCTTGGGTGGCGAAGAATTCGGTGTCATCCTCACACACACCAGTGCCATTGAAGCTTATTACGTTGCAGAGACGATTCGTAAAACGATTGAATCAACACCATGCACCGTAGACGGCCACATCATCTACCCAACAGTCAGCATCGGTGTTGCTGAATACACACCACATCTTAAAACCATAAAAGAACTATTGGCTCAAGCTGATAGAGCCATGTATTCTTCAAAGCAGACTGGCCGCAACCAAGTCACGCTTTACCATAATAACCTACCCACTTTAAAAATTGACGCTCAACTAAGAGCCAAAATACTGCAAGCTTCCTAGGGTTATTAACCGTAGTAAACCTCTCTCCCTAACGGGGACCTTCTCAGCTATTTACCATCAGCAGCACAGCATGAGCTTTGTTTATCTTCGCTCGCCAAAGCACCTAAGATAGAACAATGGCTCGCATCGTCATCTACATGACCGCAGCAAGCATCATTAATCTTCTTTAATGCCGTGCGTATTCTGCCAAGTTCACTGATTTTTTCATCAATAAGTGTCAGCTTTGCCGTTGTGATGGCTTTCACTTCTGAGCAACTGTGCTGCGTTGCTTCCAAGCGAATCTCGAGCAATTCCTTAATTTCATCTAAACTCAGCCCTAACGCTTTAGATTTAAGAATAAAGGTCACCTGTTTTTGATTGTTTTCATCATATAAGCGATATCCTGAGTCACTGCGACTGGCAGGAGCAATCAGGTTACTTTTTTCATAAAACCGCAAGGTATCGGCTGTCACACCGCATCTTTTCGCTAATTCACCGATCTGAAACATGTTTTTTCCTACTGTTCCGTCCATTCCACAATTAACCTTATCGTTACTTTTCAGGCTGAAATGGCACTTTTCATAATTAATTTTGAGATGCCAAACGATTGCGCGAGCTTTTTTGTAATAAATTAGTTAGAATCTGCGCCATCAAATTTGGAGTTGGTTATCTTATTGCTTAATCATAAGACAAACCCAAAAGGTCTTTACCAAAACTGGCCAATATTTTATCTCTTACTGGTATCTAAGATAATCCACGCTAAGAAGATAGAAACAAGTTCTTTTTTGGCAAATATCTTTATTTTAACCCCATGAATTTGAGGAAGATGGAAGCATGAATAACGCTCGTCCAATTCGCCGCGCTCTAATCAGCGTATCAGACAAAACTGGTATCGTTGAATTTGCACAAGCTCTTGCTAACCGTGGTGTAGATATCCTATCTACCGGTGGCACTGCTCGCCTGCTTGCTGAAAAAGGCATCTCTGTTACAGAAGTATCTGATTACACTGGTTTCCCAGAAATGATGGATGGCCGTGTTAAGACTCTGCACCCAAAAGTTCATGGTGGTGTTCTAGGCCGTCGTGGCCAAGATGATGACGTGATGGAAACTCACGGTATCAACCCTATCGATATGGTTGTTGTAAACCTATACCCATTCGCAGAAACCGTTGCTAAAGAAGGTTGTACCCTTGCTGACGCTGTTGAGAACATCGACATCGGCGGTCCTACAATGGTTCGCTCTGCAGCGAAAAACCACAAAGACGTAACTATCGTTGTTAACGCACACGACTACGAGCGCGTTGTTGCTGAAATGGACGCGAACGAGAAATCTCTAACGCTAGAGACTCGCTTCGACCTCGCTATCGCAGCATTCGAGCACACAGCTTCTTACGACGGCATGATCGCAAACTACTTCGGTACTATGGTTCCTAGCTACGGTGCCTCTTTACTTGATGAAGAAGGTAAGAAGGCTGACGAAGAGTCTAAATTCCCTCGCACGTTCAACCAACAGTTCGAGAAGAAACAAGACATGCGCTACGGTGAGAACAGCCACCAAGCGGCAGCATTCTACGTTGAAGCAAACCCTGAAGAAGCATCTGTTTCTACTGCTCGCCAAATCCAAGGTAAAGCGCTTTCTTACAACAACATCGCTGACACTGACGCAGCACTTGAGTGTGTGAAAGAGTTCGACCAGCCAGCATGTGTAATTGTTAAGCACGCTAACCCATGTGGTGTTGCATTAGGTGAAGACATCCTAGAAGCTTACGACCGTGCATTCAAAACAGACCCAACGTCTGCATTTGGCGGCATCATCGCTTTCAACCGTGAGCTAGACGCTGCAACAGCAACGGCTATCACTGAGCGTCAATTCGTTGAAGTTATCATTGCACCATCTGTTTCTGCGGAAGCAGTAGCAATCGTAGCGGCTAAGAAAAACCTTCGCCTGCTTGAGTGCGGTGAGTGGACAACTAAGACAACTGGTTTTGACGTGAAACGCGTTAACGGCGGTTTGCTAGTTCAAGACCGCGACCAAGGCATGGTGTCTGAAGATGACCTGAAAGTGGTTTCTAAGCGTCAGCCAACAGCTGAAGAATTGAAAGATGCTCTATTCTGCTGGAAAGTAGCGAAGTACGTTAAATCTAACGCTATCGTTTACTCGAAAGGCGACATGACTATTGGTGTAGGCGCAGGCCAAATGAGCCGCGTTTACTCTGCGAAAATCGCAGGTATCAAAGCTGCAGACGAAGGTCTACAGGTTGAAGGTTGCGTAATGGCATCAGATGCATTCTTCCCATTCCGTGACGGTATCGACGCGGCAGCAGAAGCGGGCATCAAGTGTGTTATCCAACCGGGCGGCTCTATGCGTGATGACGAAGTTATCGCAGCAGCAGACGAACACGGCATGGCGATGATCTTTACGGGCATGCGTCACTTCCGCCACTAATTTCCTCTTCGTATTTGGCACTGTGGCGTCGTTAGCTGCTTTCGCCCACCCCGGTCACATAGCGAGCTATGCTTCCGGGGATGGGCTCAATTGCTGCCTAGCCACATCACCAACTACTTTGAGCAAAACTTATAATTTTGTTTTTTAAATATTCCGATATTTGAAATACGTAGAGCAAGTCAGTGACTTTAGTTCAAGGAAAACACGCGGAGCTTATGACCATAAGTGAGCATGTTTGACACAGAAATAAAGGCTCTGAAGCAGCTATAAGGATTTTAAAACATGAATGTATTGATTATCGGTGCCGGCGGTCGTGAGCATGCACTTGGTTGGAAAGCGGCACAAAACCCAAATGTTGAAACAGTATTCATCGCTCCAGGTAACGCAGGTACTGCGCTTGAACCTAAACTTGAAAACGTAAACATCGGTGTTGAAGACATCGCTGGTTTAGTGGCGTTTGCTCAAGAAAAGAAAATCGAACTGACTATCGTGGGCCCTGAAGCACCATTGGTTATTGGTGTGGTTGATGCATTCCGCGAAGTTGGCCTACCAATCTTCGGCCCAACTCAAGCGGCAGCACAGCTTGAAGGCTCTAAAGCATTCACCAAAGACTTCCTAGCTCGTCACGATATCCCAACAGGTTACTACTCAAACTTCACTGAGATCGAGCCAGCTATCGCTTACGTTCGCGAGCAAGGTGCTCCAATCGTAGTAAAAGCTGACGGCCTTGCGGCGGGTAAAGGCGTTATCGTTGCGATGACACTTGAAGAAGCTGAAGACGCAATCAAAGACATGCTAGCGGGCAACGCATTTGGCGAAGCAGGCAGTCGCGTGGTTATCGAAGAGTTCCTTGAAGGCGAAGAAGCAAGCTTCATCGTAATGGTTGACGGTTCTAGCGTTCTGCCTATGGCCACCAGCCAAGATCACAAACGTGTTGGCGACAAAGACACTGGCCCTAATACTGGCGGCATGGGTGCTTACTCTCCAGCTCCAGTGGTAACTCCTGAAATCCATAACCGCATCCTTGAGGAAGTTATCTACCCAACGGTACGTGGTATGGACGCAGAAGGCGCACCTTACACTGGTTTCCTTTACGCAGGACTAATGATCGATGCTGACGGCACGCCTAAGGTTATCGAATACAACTGCCGCTTTGGCGACCCTGAAACGCAACCTATCATGATGCGTATGGAGTCAGACCTTGTTGAACTTTGCCTAATGGCTATCGATGAGAAGCTAGACGAAGCAGAATCAAAGTGGGACCCACGCGCTTCTATCGGTGTTGTTCTTGCTGCTGGCGGTTACCCTGCTGACTACGCAAAAGGTGACGTTATTTCACTGCCAACCAGCGAAGTTGAAGGCCAAAAGGTTTTCCACGCGGGTACGACAAATAACGAAGCTGGCGACGTTGTGACAAACGGTGGCCGTGTACTTTGTGCAACGGCACTGGGTAATACGGTTTCTGAAGCTCAGGAGCGCGCTTACGCGTTGACGAAGCAAGTTAGCTGGAATGGTATGTTCCACCGCAATGACATCGGTTACCGTGCGATTGCGCGCGAGCAAGAACAGTAATCAATCTTGTTACTCGCTTACTTTCCAATAACAGTAAGCAAATGACAGAAAAGGCGCCTCGATAGGCGCCTTTTTTATCACTCAATTTCTCTAGGAATCTGTACCTGTACAGACAAATCAGCACTTGGCCTACAGCAAGCCAAATACCCTCAATCCTTTAGTTGATCGCTATTCTTTCAACAATGACGGCCTAACGACACAATCATGGCTGTCTTCAGCCAGCATCAGTAACTCTTCTACGCTCATCTTACCTAGTGAATCACTGCCAAGAAACGCCGCATAGCTTTCCACAGACGCCAATCGATCGATCACGAAGCTTGGCAAGGTCTGATTAAATTCAAAGCGATCAAACTCACCACCAGCACACGTTTCAAAAGAACGACCATTCCAGTAACCCTGAACCAGTCTGAGCCCTTCGTCATGCTGCTTCATCGTAGTTTCTAAAACCGACTTGGCTTCTTTCTGGTAGCTTTCAAGTTGCTTAACTTGGATAGGCAAAATTTTGCTATCAATACGATACTGCTGATATACAGCTTCGCCTGACTTATTAAAACGCACATGGACACTATACGGAACCAGCTCATTAGAAGAATTACGTTGCTCACCTTCACGAATAAATTCACGAAGTATACCTTCCGACCAAGCATAGTCCGTTTGGTACCAGCCGTAATCGCCTACAGTGACGTAGTCAGCTGAAGTATGAGGTTGTGTTAGCTTGTTTGTAACCCAGTAGAAACTTGTCGCGTCGCCCATGACTTGGCCGCCGGTGTGAGTTTCAAATTGCTCTAGGTTTTTGCGAGGGCTGGTTGATGAACAGCCAATGAGAAATGTAGATAATAGTGAAACGAGAAGAAATGCTTTTTTCATAAAAACCTGTACCGAGGTGGAATACGACTACCTCGGTACAGTTTAGATTATTTCACTGAATCTTTCAGCGCTTTACCTGCAACAAATGCTGGAACATTTGCAGCAGCGATTTGGATCTCGTCACCAGTTTTTGGGTTACGACCAGTGCGAGCTGCACGGTGGTTTACTTTAAAAGTACCAAAACCAATTAGCTGAACTTGATCGCCATCTTTAAGAGCATCTGTAACACCGCCAAGAGTCGCTTCTAGAGCAGCTTTAGCTTGTGCTTTAGAAAGGTCCGCTTTTTCAGCAATAAAGTCGATTAATTGAGTCTTGTTCATTTTAGGTTTCCCTTCTTTGTATTTTTGAATTCGATTCACTCTAAAACATAAATGCCCCATCTGGCAAAGGTTTGTCGTCGATCTTTAGCTCTAATGCCGTAGTTTTAGCCATAATATGAGTAATAACTCACAATTTGTTACTGATTTTACTGAGCAAGCCCTTGTTTAAAAGGGGCTGAGAGCAAAATTAATGATGACCTAGCCACTACTTATTCTCTATAATCCACGCTGAATCGCTGCTAAAGCGTACAATTTAATTTAAGGGCAAACATGCTGCTGCTAACTATTTATGTCTCCATTGCTATTGGAGTTTCTTTCATTTGTTCTGTTTTGGAAGCTGTACTTTTGAGTATTAGTCCGAGCTACATTGCTCAACTAAAACAAAATGGGCACCCTGCAGCAGAGTCATTAGACAAACTGAAAACCGATATTGACCGCCCACTGGCGTCAATTTTAACGCTCAACACCATCGCGCACACCATAGGTGCAGCGACAGCGGGTGCACAAGCAGCAGTCGTTTTTGGTAGCCAATGGTTAGGCGTATTCTCTGCCGTATTAACTCTGGGTATTTTAGTTCTGTCTGAGATTGTTCCAAAAACCATTGGCGCGACCTACTGGCGTCAACTTGCTCCAGCATCATCAAATGTGCTTCGCTGGATGGTCTTTTTCCTAACACCATTTGTGTGGTTCTCAGAGCAAATCACCAAACGTTTAGCTCGCGGCCACCAGGCACCAAAAATGCGTGATGAGCTATCTGCAATGGCTATTTTGGCAAAAGAGAGCGGTGAATTTGCTGAAGGTGAATCAAAAATCCTGAGCAATCTGTTAGGTATTCAAGATGTGCCCGTGACTCAAGTCATGACACCACGCCCTGTTGTATTCCGCGTTGATGCAGAAATGAGTGTTAATACGTTCCTAGAACAACACAAAGACACGCCATTCTCACGCCCACTGGTTTACAGCGAGCAAACTGACAATATCATCGGTTTTGTCCACCGCTTAGAGCTGTTTAGATTGCAGCAAGCGGGTTGTGGTGAGAAGGCTCTGGGTGAAGTGATGCGCCCTATCCACGTCTTGCTAAACAACATGGGCTTAGCTAAGGCCTTTGACCAAATGATGGCAAACCGCCTGCAACTGTCTTTAGTTGTGGACGAGTACGGCACAATTCAGGGCATCATCACCCTAGAAGATATCTTTGAACACCTAGTGGGTGAAGAGATTGTCGACGAAGCAGATAAAACCACAGACATGCAAGAACTGGCGTTCCAACGCTGGGAAACGTGGAAAGAGACACACGGTGTTATCGAAAACCGCGATGAAGAGGACGAGCTAGAAGAAAAAACTCTAGCAGACAACGACACCTCAGACTCAAAGTCAGCGGATGAAAGCAAGGTTCAAAAAGAAGACAAGAAAGACGCTTAATCTAAATTTGATAGCGTCAGATACAACAAAGGCTCCCTAGGGAGCCTTTGTTTTTTATTCTATTCGCTACAACTCAACATCCGTTATAACGCAACACCAATGTTGCTCACTGGGTCTTCACGCAGTTCGTGGCGTAGGTCTTTGATCAGCTCTAAGTCACGCTCAGTCGTTTCACGTAGAGGTCGGAAAATGGCCCACTGAACGTCCCACTCTTCACATACCGCTTCGTTTTCTTTCTGGTTTTCGTTCGTCACTTCTTCAGCGCCTTGAGCAAACTCAAGCTCAGCAACCGTCTTCACCGATTGTTGACTCACTTTAATTACCGCTTCCAACATATGCTCACGATCAAGTAGACCATGGATTAATGTTGCTAAGCCTTGGCATGCGTCCATTGCAGGGTAAACACCATAGAAATCAAAATCATCTGCGCTAGGGAATAGCTCTTCTACTTTCTCAAGTTGACGCTCAAAGTTCACCTTTGCCGTTTTAACGGTTAGGATTTCCCAAATGCTATCCAAAACATCACGGTAGATTCGAGCTTCCGCAAATTCTGTATTCTCACAAAACATGGCATAGTTAGGATACATACGCTCACATAGACACGCCATAAAAGTAATTTGTTGCCAAGGTTCTAACTTTTCAAGACGAACCTGCAGTGGATTCTGAAGCATAGTCACTCAATAATTGCAGAAAAAGACAGCGAAAGTGTACTTGATAAACCCTGGGGGGAAAAGGTAAGCCGATGAACAATTTTACGAATAAGCTCTATATTCTTACCGAGCATGACGATACCTATACGCAACTGATTCTAAACCAAGGGTTACCTGACCTCGAAATCACTCAAAACCCCGAATTAGCTGAGATCGTACTGGCTGCTCCTCCTTTAATAGTGGAGCGACTTAATGAGTTTAAAAAGCTAGACTGGGTGCAAAGTACCTATGCTGGAATCAATAAACTCACTCAGCCGGATCTTCGCCAAGATTATACGCTGACCAACGTCAAAGGCATCTTCGGCCCTGCGATTGCTGAATACGTGTTGGGTTACACGATCAGCCACTGTAGACACTTTCCTCACTACCACCAGCAACAAGTACAACGAAACTGGCAGCCGCAGCTTTATACCAGCCTAACTGACAAAACCATGGTGATTTTAGGAACGGGGTCAATTGGCAGTCATTTAGCTAAAACCGCTGCTGCTTTTGGTATTCACACCATAGGTGTCAACCGGACAGGTATCCCATCAAAGCAAGAAACCTTCAAAGACACTTTCCACATCAATGAGATAGAGGCTGCCCTTAAGCAAGCGGATATTGTGGTCAACACCTTGCCATCAACAGCTGAAACCTATCAATTACTCAATCAAACGACCTTAAGTTACTGCTCGAATGTACTGCTGTTCAATGTTGGCAGAGGAGAGAGCTTAGATAAAAAAGCCTTGCTGCTTGCGATTAAGAATAAGTGGGTTGAGCATGCTTTCTTGGATGTGTTTGAAAGTGAGCCCCTCTCGCAGGAGCACCCTTTCTGGACATTACCGCAAGTGACCATCACCCCGCACATTGCAGCGCTGAGTGAGCCAAGGCAGGTGGTAAAGATCTTCGCCGAGAATTACCAACAATGGCGAGATGGCTTTAAACTGAACCATGTCATCGATTTTGATAAAGGTTACTGATGTCCTCATCGTTACTCAAAGAGGTTCGACAATGCCGAGCTTGTGAGCCTCACCTATCACACGGTGCTAACCCGGTAATTCAAGCGCATCCAAACGCGCGCTTGCTTATCATTGGGCAGGCGCCTGGTATTAAGGTTCATGAGTCATCGATCCCTTGGAATGATGCCAGTGGCGAACGATTAAGAGAATGGTTAGGGATAGATAGCGATACGTTTTATGACGAACAAAAAGTCGCGATTGTCCCGATGGGCTTTTGCTATCCAGGAAAGGGAAAAAGTGGCGATCTACCGCCTCGAAAGGAGTGCGCTGCGCTATGGCACCAAAAAGTACTGCAATCACTGCCCAACATCCAAATGACCTTACTGATTGGTCAGTATGCGCAAAACTATTATCTAAAAGATAAAGCCACCAGCACACTCACTGAAACGGTACGTAACTGGCAGGCTTGGGCTCCAGAATTTTTGCCACTTCCCCACCCTTCACCACGTAATAATATCTGGCTCAAGAAAAACCCATGGTTCGAAAGTGAAGTCATTCCCTATATCAGGAAGCACGTATCAGAGCATTTGGCCTGCCATGACCCAAATGCCTAATTAGCTGCACATCAACGATGATTTAGCCGATATTGAGTGCGGATAGAAAGATAATAAAAAAGCGCTGCCGATTTCTCGACAGCGCTTTTTCTAAAAACACATACTGAATTACTTATGGTATGGCTTAGATAGGTCGTGAACTGCGTCCACAAATACACCAGCATTTTCTGGTGGCACATCTAGGTGAATACCATGGCCAAGGTTAAATACGTGGCCAGTACCGCCGTCACCAAAACCTTCAAGGATAGTGCCGACTTCTTCACGAATACGCTCAGGTTGTGCGTAAAGTACTGATGGGTCCATGTTGCCTTGTAGAGCCACTTTATCGCCAATACGTGCTTTTGCATCAGCAATATTGATTGTCCAGTCTAGCCCAACTGCATCACAGCCAGTCGCTGCGATAGATTCTAGCCACATGCCACCGTTCTTAGTGAACAGAGTAACCGGTACACGGCGACCTTCATTTTCACGAATTAGGCCATCGACAATTTTGTGCATGTACTGCAGTGAGAACAGGTTGTAGTCACGCGGAGTAAGTACACCACCCCATGTGTCGAACACCATTACCGATTGTGCACCCGCTTTAATTTGCGCGTTCAGGTATTCAATAACAGTGTCAGCCAGCTTATCTAGAAGTAAATGCAGCGTTTGTGGCTCTGCATACATCATCTTCTTGATTTTAGTAAACGCCTTCGAGCTGCTGCCTTCAACCATGTAAGTCGCCAATGTCCAAGGGCTACCAGAGAAACCAATCAGTGGTACTTCGCCTTTCAGGTCTTTACGGATCTGACGAACGGCATTCATTACGTATTGAAGTTCACCTTCAGGATCCGGTAGGCCAATCTTTTCTACGTCAGCTTTACATGTGATAGGGCGTTCAAACTTAGGGCCTTCACCTGTTTCGAAGTACAAACCTAACCCCATCGCATCTGGGATAGTTAGGATGTCAGAGAACAAGATTGCCGCATCAAGCGGGAAACGACGTAAAGGTTGAAGTGTTACTTCTGATGCTAGTTCAGCGTTTTTGCACAAAGACATGAAATCGCCCGCTTCAGCGCGCGTTGCTTTGTACTCTGGAAGATAGCGGCCAGCTTGGCGCATCATCCATACCGGTGTGTAATCAACAGGCTGTTTTAAAAGTGCGCGTAAATAGCGATCGTTTTTTAATTCGGTCATTCCGTTAAATTCCAATTCAATCTTGTCTAGTTTTGATGGCAAGTATTCTAACACTGATTGAAGGGTAAAAGCTGTGTGCTTTGCAACCTAGATCAAGTTATTAACTTTTAAATCCATGCTTAATTTGCACCCAATTACAGGAGCATGTTAAAAATTTGTTCGCTAGCGAAAATTACAATTATAACAACTGAGTAGTCACTACTCAGCATCTCATAACGACATCTTACTTACCCCCTCCACTTGTGGAGGGTTTTTTTTAGTGTTTGACCACCCATAGGCCAAATACTATCACAGGTAATTTAATGTTCTAGTTCTTGCTCCGCGACGCCGTCTTTCCTTACGTCATCGACTGTATTCTCAATCAATTGTCTTGCAATCGTTCCGACTGGAGCAACATCAGGTAGGCTTGTTACGTCAAACCATTGGGCATCCGACAGTTCACTGTAATCAGGTTTGAGCGTTCCACCAGCATAGTCAGCAAGAAAGGCCATCATCATACTCGATGGAAACGCCCATGGCTGGCTACCAAAGTAACGAATGTTACTCACGTCGATACCCGTTTCTTCTTTGACTTCTCGCGTCACACACTGCTCTAGGGTTTCTCCAACCTCTAGGAAGCCCGCTATTACCGTGTACATACCCGTTTTATGCCTTGGGTGCTGCGCAAGTAATATCTTGTTGTCGTTTCGTACAGCGACAATGATGCACGGGAAGATACGAGGGTAATGAAGCGTTCGGCAGTCTCCACATTGCATCGCCACCTGATTATGATTGAGATGATTACGACCGCCGCACTGAGGACAAAAACGCATACTTTGTGTCATGTGCCCATACTGGATAGCTTTGCTTGCGATCAGAAAACTTGATTCAGACCAGTGAAGCAAATCTCTGAGGCTGACCATGCTCAGTTCAATCTCCACATCGCAATCGTTGAGCCAATACACCTTACGACCTTGATGCTGACCAATACAGATTGCATGCTCAACACTCAGTCCTAGCTCTTCAGCAGAGCCAAAAGGAAACTGATCATCATTAACCCAAATATCACTACCAGAAACGACGCACCAATAAGCTTGATCTGTCATTTTGTTATCACTTTTTTTTAACATCCCTATGCCTCATTGCTTGCAGTTCGTTCATTTTACTGGCAATCTAATTTCATACTAGAGTTGTAGCAGAGAATATTTCAAGCTATTACTTTTAGTAGCTACCAATAAAACGGACCCTGCTTAGGCAATTACTTGATCACAAGGTTGTGATCAGATCATGAGGACATGGTCATGCTAAATAAATTCAAACAAATACAAGAACAATGGGGTGGCTCTAATGAGGTCATCGATCATTGGCTCGAAACTCGACAGTCTCTAATCGTTGAGTATTGTAAGCTAGGTGCCTTGCAGCCAGCTAGCAATGGGCAATCAAACGTTGTTGAACTCCCTTCTCCTAAAGAAATAAGCTCATTCTGCGATCATGTTGTCGATTATATCTCAGAGGGTCATTTTAAGATCTACGATATGGTCATGAAAAAATGGCAAGCAACAGGCTTTAAAACCAATGACGAGATTGATACAACTTACGCGAAGATCGTACTTACAACCGAGCCGCTTCTAGAGTTCAATGATAAGTACGTTAAAGTAAGTGCAGACGATGAGTTGCCTAACTTCGAAGGAGATATGTCAAAAGTAGGTGAACTACTCGAAGTACGTTTTGAAGTAGAAGATAATCTTATCCAGCTTATTGCAGACAGTTTAGCGATTCCACCAGGCGCTTAGTTAGCTGAATCCTTAATAAGCTTGCCTCTGTGCAAGCTTTTTGTTTTGTCTGTAAGGTTATCCAAACTACCCAGAACCTTTCAGACAGAGCTTACTCGCTCGCCCTGACCTTTAGCCATAAGCATATGGTTACAGCCCTAATCAGCCTAATCATCTCTACCCTTTATCTTACTGGCCTCAAAGAGCACTCTTCAGGACATAAATCCAACCCCACCAGCTAGATAATCACACCTATCACTTTATAAGTCATAGCTAAATACCAATACGCCAGATACAAAAAAGGCACCCGAAGGTGCCTTTTTCTTATCTCTTAGAGACTACTCGTAGAGCTTACTCTTCTGAAGAGAAACCAGCGTTTAGAAGTGCTGCTAGATTATCAGTAGCTTGTTCAGCTGAAGGACCTTCTTGCTCTTCTTCACGTTGCTTTTGACGCTCTTGGTGGTATGCGAAACCAGTACCAGCTGGGATCAGACGACCAACAATTACGTTCTCTTTCAGACCGCGAAGGTCATCACGCTTACCAGAAACCGCAGCTTCTGTTAGTACGCGAGTCGTTTCTTGGAACGATGCAGCTGAGATGAATGACTCAGTTGCAAGAGATGCTTTAGTAATACCTAGTAGGTCACGCTCGAAACGTACTAGTTCTTTACCTTCAGCTTCTAGCTTACGGTTAGCAATCTTAACATTGTGGTACTCAACTTGTTCGCCAGGTAGGAACGGAGAGTCACCAGAATGAGTGATTGTACACTTACGTAGCATTTGACGAACGATAGTCTCGATGTGCTTATCGTTAATCTTTACGCCTTGTAAGCGGTAAACTTCTTGAACTTCGTTCGCGATGTACTGAGTTACTGCGTGGATACCACGTAGACGCAGGATATCGTGTGGAGTTTCAGGACCGTCGGCGATTACATCACCACGTTCAATCTTCTCACCTTCGAACACGTTCAATTGACGATGCTTAGGAATCATCTCTTCGTAAGCGTCACCGCCTTCACGAGTGATTACTAGACGACGCTTACCTTTCGTTTCTTTACCGAAAGACACAGTACCTGTGTGCTCAGCAAGGATCGCAGGCTCTTTAGGCTTACGAGCTTCGAATAGGTCAGCTACGCGTGGTAGACCACCGGTGATATCTTTGTTTCCGCTCGATTTTTGAGGGATACGAGATAGTGTGTCACCAATGCCAACTTCAGCGCCATCTTCGATGTTTACAATCGCTTTGCCAGGTAGGAAGTAGTGAGCTGGCATATCAGTACCAGGGATCATTACATCGTTACCTTGCTCATCAACAAGTTTGATAGCTGGTCGCATATCTTTACCTGCTGCTGGGCGAGCTGCTGCGTCTGTAACTTCACTTGAAGAAAGACCCGTTAGATCGTCAGTTTGACGAGAAACTGTAATACCATCGATCATATCTACGAATTGGATACGACCTGCCACTTCAGTGATGATTGGCATGGTATGCGCTTCCCAGTTAGCTACAACTTCACCAGCAGTAACTGCTGCGTTGTCGCCTTTGGTTAGCATCGAACCGTAAGGAAGTTTGTGCTTCTCTTTCGTACGGCCGAATTCATCAATAATCGTCATCTCAGATGCACGAGAAGTGATAACCAGTTTCTTATCTTTGTTAACTACGAACTTAGCATTGTGAAGTTTCACAGTACCAGTTGTCTTAGCTTGGATGCTGTTCTCTGCTGCTGCAGTAGATGCCGCACCACCGATGTGGAACGTACGCATCGTTAGCTGTGTACCCGGTTCACCGATAGATTGTGCAGCGATAACACCAACTGCTTCACCTTGGTTCACTAGGTGACCACGTGCTAGGTCACGACCGTAACACTGTGCACAACAACCGAAGTCTGCATCACAGGTAACAACAGAGCGCACTTTCATGCTATCTACTGAGTTGTCTTCCATGATTTGACACCACTTCTCATCAATCAGAGTATTACGTGGAATCAGTACATCTTCAGTACCAGGCTTAAGAACGTCTTCAGCTACTACACGACCTAGAGCAAGCTCAGAAAGTGCAACTTTAACGTCACCACCTTCGATGTGAGGCATCATGTCGATACCTTCATGCGTGCCACAGTCATGTTCGTGTACTACAACGTCTTGAGCAACGTCTACTAGACGACGAGTTAGGTAACCCGAGTTTGCTGTTTTCAGTGCTGTATCCGCAAGACCCTTACGAGCACCGTGCGTTGAGATAAAGTACTGAAGGACGTTTAGACCTTCTTTAAAGTTCGCTGTGATCGGCGTTTCGATGATTGAACCATCTGGACGCGCCATCAGACCACGCATACCTGCTAGCTGACGAATCTGAGCTGCAGAACCACGTGCGCCCGAGTCGGCCATCATGTAGATGCTGTTGAACGATTCTTGCTGTTCTTCTTCGCCGTCACGGTTGATAACTGTTTCAGAAGATAGGTTATCCATCATTGCTTTCGCAACGCGGTCATTCGTAGATGCCCAGATATCGATAACTTTGTTGTAACGCTCACCCGCAGTAACAAGACCTGATTGGAATTGCTCTTGGATTTCACGAACTTCTTCTTCAGCAGATTCAATTTCATCGTATTTCGCTTGAGGAACAACCATATCGTTGATACCTACAGAAACACCAGAAAGGGCCGCGTATGCGAAACCTGCGTACATGATTTGGTCAGCAAATACTACTGTATCTTTTAGACCAAGCTTACGGTAACACTCGTTAAGAAGAGTAGAGATCTGCTTCTTACCTAACTTTTGGTTAACGATGCTGTACGGTAGGCCTGCTGGAACGATCTGCCATAGCATTGCACGACCTACAGTCGTATCAACTAGGCCAGTATTCGTTGTGCTATTGCCGTCTTCATCTACTACAGTTTCAGTGATACGTACTTTAACGCGAGCGTGTAGCTCAGCAGTCTTAGTACGGTATGCCTTTTCAGCCTCAGCAGGGCCAGCAAGGTACATACCTTCACCTTTCACGTTGATCTTGTCACGTGTCATGTAGTAAAGACCCAATACAACGTCCTGAGAAGGTACGATGATTGGATCACCTGATGCTGGCGACAGAATGTTATTCGTCGACATCATTAGGGTACGAGCTTCAAGCTGTGCTTCTAGAGTTAGAGGCACGTGTACAGCCATTTGGTCACCATCGAAGTCGGCGTTGTATGCCGCACACACTAGTGGGTGAAGCTGAATCGCTTTACCTTCGATTAGTACTGGTTCAAACGCTTGGATACCTAGACGGTGAAGTGTAGGTGCACGGTTAAGCAGTACTGGGTGTTCACGGATCACTTCGTCTAGGATATCCCAAACGATCGCTTCTTCGCGCTCTACCATTTTCTTAGCAGCTTTGATTGTCGTAGCCATGCCACGAGTTTCTAGCTTGCTGTAGATGAACGGCTTAAATAGCTCAAGTGCCATCTTCTTAGGAAGACCACACTGATGTAGACGAAGGTATGGACCAACTGTGATTACAGAACGGCCAGAGTAGTCTACACGTTTACCTAGAAGGTTCTGACGGAAACGACCTTGTTTACCCTTGATCATATCAGCAAGAGATTTCAGAGGACGCTTGTTAGAACCCGTGATCGCACGACCGCGACGACCGTTATCTAGAAGGGCATCAACAGACTCTTGCAGCATACGCTTTTCGTTACGTACGATGATGTCTGGAGCCGCTAGCTCTAGAAGACGCTTCAAACGGTTGTTACGGTTGATCACACGACGGTAAAGGTCGTTCAGATCAGATGTCGCAAAACGACCGCCATCTAGTGGTACTAGAGGACGTAGATCTGGCGGTAGCACTGGAAGTACAGTTAGGATCATCCACTCAGGCTTGTTGCCTGACGAAATGAACGCTTCAACTAGCTTCAAACGCTTAGTAACTTTCTTACGCTTAGTTTCAGAGTTAGTTGTTTCCAACTCTTCGCGCATTTCTTCCACTTCTTGATGAAGGTCCATTGTTGAAAGCAGATCTTTGATCGCTTCAGCACCCATCTTAGCAGTGAATTCGTCACCCCACTCTTCTAGACGATCCAGATACTCTTCTTCAGTAAGCATCTGAGATTTTTCTAGATCAGTCATACCCGGCTCAGTTACTACGTACATTTCGAAGTAAAGAACACGTTCGATATCACGCAGAGGGATATCCATTAGTAGACCGATACGAGACGGTAGTGATTTTAGGAACCAGATGTGAGCAACTGGTGAAGCAAGCTCGATGTGACCCATACGGTCACGACGAACTTTAGTTTGTGTAACTTCAACGCCACACTTCTCACAGATAACACCACGGTGCTTCAGGCGCTTGTATTTGCCACAAAGACATTCGTAGTCTTTAACTGGACCAAAAATACGTGCACAGAACAGACCATCACGTTCAGGTTTGAACGTACGATAGTTAATTGTTTCTGGCTTTTTAACTTCACCAAAAGACCACGAACGGATCGTGTCTGGTGAAGATAGACCGATTTTGATTGCATCAAATTCTTCGGTCTTATGCTGTGCTTTTAGAAAGTTTAATAAGTCTTTCACGTTCAGCTCCTGTAAGGAGTTAAAGGAGCTCACCGACTAAAGTGAGCCCCCTTTACCAAGTAATCCAATCTTCTTTATAAAAAAGAGGGATTACTCTTCGTCTTCTAGCTCGATGTTGATACCTAGCGAGCGAATCTCTTTCAACAGTACGTTGAACGACTCTGGCATGCCAGGTTCCATGCTATGGTTACCATCTACGATGTTCTTGTACATCTTAGTACGGCCGTTAACGTCATCCGACTTAACTGTTAGCATTTCTTGTAGAGTATATGCAGCACCGTATGCTTCTAGTGCCCATACTTCCATCTCACCGAAACGCTGACCACCGAACTGAGCTTTACCACCAAGTGGTTGCTGAGTTACTAGGCTGTAAGAACCAGTTGAACGAGCATGCATCTTGTCATCAACCAAGTGGTTCAGTTTCAGCATGTACATGTAACCAACAGTTACAGGACGCTCAAACGAATCACCAGTACGACCATCAAACAGTTTAAGCTGACCAGATTCTGGCAGATCACCCAGTTTAAGTAGTTCTTTGATTAGAGACTCAGAAGCACCGTCGAACACTGGTGTAGCAATCGGTAGACCGCCACGTAGGTTCTTGATCAGTGTACGAACTTGATCATCAGACAGTTCAGCAATATCAACTTTCTGACGAGTATCGCCAAGATCGTAAACCTTCTGTAGGAACTCACGGAACTTATGCAGTTCTTGTTGTTCCTTAACCATTTGGTTGATCTTGTCACCGATACCTTTCGCAGCCAAACCTAAGTGTACTTCTAGGATTTGACCGATGTTCATACGCGATGGTACACCCAGTGGGTTAAGTACGATGTCTACAGGCTGACCTTTTTCATCGTATGGCATGTCTTCAACAGGGTTAATCTTAGAGATTACACCTTTGTTACCGTGACGACCCGCCATCTTATCGCCAGGCTGGATACGACGTTTAACCGCTAGGTAAACTTTAACAATCTTAAGAACGCCAGGCGCTAGATCATCACCTTGAGTGATTTTACGACGCTTAGTTTCAAACTTCTTATCGAAGTCTGCTTTTAGCTCATCCCACTGCTCAGCAAGTTGCTCAAGCTGTGTTTGTAGCGCATCGTCTTCTAGAACTTGCTCTAGCCATTGCTTACGACCGATAGTATCAAGCTTAGCTTCAGAGTAACCACCAGACAGAAGTACAGCTTTAACACGGTTAAGAAGGCCACCCTCAAGAATTTGGAACTCTTCAGTTAGATCTTTCTTAGCTTCTTTAAGCTGCATCTGTTCGATTTCAAGTGCACGTTTGTCTTTCTCTACGCCATCGCGAGTGAAGACTTGTACATCGATGATAGTGCCCGAAACAGAGTTTGGTACACGTAGAGAAGTATCTTTAACATCAGATGCTTTCTCACCGAAGATAGCACGCAGTAGCTTCTCTTCAGGAGTCAGTTGAGTTTCACCTTTAGGGGTTACTTTACCAACTAGGATGTCGCCACCCTTAACTTCAGCACCAATGTAAACGATACCTGACTCGTCTAGTTTAGACAGAGCAGACTCACCTACGTTTGGAATATCAGCTGTGATCTCTTCAGAACCCAGCTTAGTATCACGAGCCACACAAGATAGTTCTTGAATGTGGATTGTCGTGAAACGGTCTTCTTGAACTACGCGCTCAGATACTAAGATCGAGTCTTCGAAGTTGTAACCGTTCCAAGGCATGAATGCGATACGCATGTTTTGGCCAAGAGCTAGTTCACCAAGGTCTGTTGAAGGACCGTCAGCAAGAACATCGCCGCGTGCAACTGGTTCACCAGGAAGTACAGTTGGACGTTGGTTAATACATGTGTTTTGGTTCGAACGCGTGTACTTAGTCAGGTTGTAGATATCGATACCAGCTTCGCCAGGTACCAATTCATCTTCGTTAACCTTAACTACGATACGAGAAGCGTCAACAGACTGAACTTGACCACCACGTTTAGCAACCGCTGTAACACCAGAGTCAACTGCGATGTTACGTTCGATACCCGTACCTACTAGAGGCTTATCAGCTCTAAGTGTTGGTACAGCTTGACGTTGCATGTTGGCACCCATCAATGCACGGTTCGCATCATCGTGTTCTAGGAACGGGATAAGCGAAGCAGCGATAGATACTACTTGGTTTGTCGCAACGTCCATGTAGTCAACGTGATCGCGTGGGTGAAGACCAGATTCACCTTTTTGACGAGCTGTGATTAGCTCATCTGCAAAAGTACCTTCTTCAGTAAGAATGGTATTTGCTTGCGCGATTACGAATTGACCTTCCTGGATTGCAGACAGGTAATCAACTTCTTCTGTTACTACACCATCTACTACACGACGGTACGGAGTTTCTAGGAAACCGTAATCGTTACAACGTGCAAATGCAGATAGCGAGTTAATTAGACCGATGTTTGGACCTTCAGGCGTTTCGATCGGACATAGACGACCGTAGTGAGTTACGTGAACGTCACGTACTTCGAAGCCTGCGCGCTCACGAGTAAGACCACCAGGACCTAAAGCAGAGATACGACGCTTGTGCGTAACTTCTGACAATGGGTTGTTTTGGTCCATAAACTGTGAAAGCTGTGAAGAGCCAAAGAATTCTTTAACTGCAGCAGAGATCGGCTTAGCGTTGATAAGGTCTTGAGGCATGATTGCATCAAGGTCACCAAGGCTTAGACGTTCTTTAACGGCACGTTCTACACGAACTAGACCAACACGGAATTGGTTTTCTGCCATTTCACCTACAGAACGGATACGACGGTTGCCAAGGTGGTCGATATCGTCCACTTCACCAATGCCGTTACGGATACCAATCAGTTTCTTCATCACTTCGATGATGTCTGATTCATCCAGAGTACCGCGCTCTTCTTCTTCTTCACGCTCGATAGAGCTGTTGAATTTCATACGGCCTACAGTTGATAGGTCGTAACGATCTTCAGAGAAGAATAGGCTTTCGAACAATGATTCTGCAGCTTCTTTCGTTGGTGGCTCGCCAGGACGCATCATGCGGTAGATTTCTACCAATGCAGAGATGCGATCTACTGTGCTATCCGCACGTAGAGTGTCTGACATGAATGGACCATGGTCTAGGTCATTCGTGAACAGCACTTCTAGAGTCTTGTGACCTGCTTGAGACAGGTTAGCAAGTGCTTCTAGGCTAATCTCTTGGTTTGCGCCAACGATGATCTCGCCAGTTGCTTCGTTGATGTAATCTTTCGCAGCAATCTTTTCAACGATGTACTCTACTGGTACTTCGATGTGCTCAACGCCATCTTTTTCAAGTTGACGGATATGGCGAGCAGTTACACGACGACCAGTCTCAACGTAAGTTTTGCCGTTTGCTTCGATGTCGAATGACGCAGTTTCACCACGTAGACGATCAGGAACCAACTCCATAAGTAGAGTTTGGTCTTTAACTTCGAAGTTCACTTTGTCGAAGAACAGATCTAGGATCTCTTCAGTCGATTTACCAAGTGCACGAAGGATAATCGATGCTGGTAGCTTACGACGACGGTCGATACGTACGAATAAGTTATCCTTAGGATCGAACTCAAAGTCTAACCATGAGCCACGGTAAGGAATTACACGTGCGTTATAAAGAACTTTACCTGATGAGTGGGTCTTACCCTTATCACTGTCGAAGAACACGCCTGGGCTTCGGTGCAGCTGGGATACGATAACCCTCTCGGTACCATTAATTACGAAAGTACCATTGTCTGTCATAAGCGGAATTTCGCCCATGTAGACTTCTTGTTCTTTAATGTCTTTTACAGTACCTGCTGGTGCATCTCGATCAAAGATAACTAGACGTAGTTTTACGCGTAGTGGCTTTGAGTAAGTAACACCGCGGATTTGACATTCTTTAACGTCAAAAACTGGCTCACCAAGACGGTAGCTAACGTATTGCAGCTCAGAATTGCCGTTGTAGCTCTGAATTGGAAATACAGAACGGAAAGCAGCTTCAAGACCGTATTGACCTTCAGGATCCTGTTCGATGAATTTGTCGAAAGAATCAAGCTGGATCGATAACAGGTATGGAATGTCCAAAACTTGTGGACGAGTACCAAAATCCTTACGGATGCGCTTTTTCTCGGTATAAGAGTAAACCATGGGGTTCCTCAGCTCGCTGATAAGTGACCCAAACCACCCAAAACACTCTTCAGAGGGGGCGGTGACAAACAGCTGTTTACTGTAGTGAACAATCATTTCGAAAAAATGACTGTTTTTTTGCTTGGATTATGACGGTTAAACAGCGGAAATTTCGTCATAGCCCTACAGCGCAAAAAGGCCGGTGGTTAATAAACCACCAGCCATTAGCCTTGCGGCTAAGAAATTAAGTAATAATTACTTAACTTCAACAGAAGCGCCAGCTTCTTCTAGCTGTGCTTTAAGAGCTTCAGCTTCAGCTTTGTCAACGCCTTCTTTAAGCGCTGCAGGAGCTGAGTCTACAAGACCTTTAGCTTCTTTAAGACCTAGGCCAGTTGCGCCACGTACAGCTTTGATAACTTGTACTTTGTTAGCGCCAGCAGCAGTTAGGATTACGTCGAATTCAGTTTGCTCAGCAGCAGCTTCAGCAGAAGCACCACCAGCTACAACTGCAGCAGCAGCAGTAACACCGAATTTCTCTTCCATAGCTTCGATAAGCTCAACAACTTGCATTACAGACATTTCTGCAACTGCGTCTAGGATTTGCTCGTTAGTAATAGACATAACAATTCTCTTTTAAGTCAACAATAAGTTTAAATAGCAACCAGTGAAAAGCAAGGCTTAAGCCGCAGCTTCTTCTTTTTGGTCGCGAACAGCAGCGATAGTACGAACCAGCTTGCCAGCAGAAGCTTCTTTCATGCACATCATTAGGCGTGCGATAGCTTCGTCGTAAGTTGGTAGTGTCGCTAGTACTTCAGCATCAGTAACTGCGCCTTCAAATGCAGCAGCTTTGATCTCGAAATCTTTATTCTCTTTAGCGAAGTCTTTGAAAAGACGCGCTGCAGCACCTGGGTGCTCATTAGAGAATGCGATCAGAGTTGGACCAGTGAAAGTGTCAGTTAGACACTCGTAGTCTGTACCCTGAATCGCACGGCGTGCTAGTGTGTTACGAACAACTCTCATGTAAACACCCGCTTCGCGAGCTTGTTTACGTAGAGAAGTCATTGCGCCAACAGTAACGCCACGAGAATCAGCTACAACTGCAGAAAGTGCACCACTGGCAGCTTCGTTGACTTCAGCAACAATTGCTTTTTTGTCTTGAAGATTTAAAGCCATTTGGATTAACCTCTGGTTGTGATTACAGCACTCATACAAAATGTAATGAGCGTTTACGATGTTATTTAAAAATGAATAAATTCACTTCAAACCACAACATCGCCTACGTAGGTTTTATTAAGCCATACCTCCGAAGAGTACAGCGCCTACGGTCTTGGGACGGATGACCTGAATTGCTTCAAAAATCACCCAACCACAAATATTAGGCGCAGAAGTATACACTAAATCTGCGCCGAAGCAAATTAGTTTGCTTGAGTGTCAAGACTAGCTTGATCAACAGTAACACCAGCACCCATTGTAGTAGAGATGCTTACTTTCTTCAGGAAAGTACCTTTCGCTGAAGAAGGCTTAGCTTTCTTAAGAGCTACTAGAAGTGCTTCTAGGTTCTCTTGAAGCTGGTTAGCTTCGAAAGATGCTTTGCCGATAGTAGTGTGGATGATACCGTTCTTGTCGTTACGGTAACGAACCTGACCAGCTTTAGCGTTCTTAACCGCTTCAGCAACGTTAGGAGTTACAGTACCAACTTTAGGGTTTGGCATAAGGCCGCGTGGACCTAGGATTGTACCTAGTTGACCAACAACACGCATTGCATCAGGAGAAGCAACAACAACGTCGAAGTTCATTTCGCCTTTTTTCACTTGCTCAGCAAGATCTTCCATACCAACGATATCTGCGCCAGCTGCTTTAGCTGCTTCTGCGTTTGCACCTTGAGTGAACACAGCAACGCGGATGTCACGGCCAGTACCGTGAGGTAGCACAGTTGCGCCACGTACGTTTTGGTCAGATTTACGAGCATCGATGCCTAGGTTAACAGCAACATCTACAGACTCAACGAATTTAGCAGTAGCTAGTTCTTTAAGAAGAGCAACAGCTTCGTTGATTTCGTATTCTTTAGTTACTTCAACTTTGTCGCGGATTACGCGCATACGCTTAGTAAGTTTTGCCATGATCTTATCCCTCTACCACTAGGCCCATTGAACGAGCAGTACCAGCAATAGAACGCTTCATTGCTTCGATGTCAGCACCAGTCATATCAGCAGCTTTAGTTTCTGCGATTTCCTGAACTTGAGCGTCAGTTACAGTACCAACTTTCTCAGTGTTTGGACGACCTGAACCAGACTTAACGCCAGCAGCTTTCTTAAGAAGAACAGCAGCAGGTGGAGTCTTAGTTACGAACGTGAAAGAACGGTCGTTGTAAACAGTAATTACTACTGGAGTAGGTAGACCTTTCTCAACAGATTCTGTTTTTGCGTTGAACGCTTTACAGAATTCCATGATGTTCACGCCGTGTTGACCTAGAGCAGGACCAACCGGTGGACTTGGGTTTGCCATACCAGCTGCAACTTGCAGTTTGATATAAGCTTCAACTTTCTTAGCCATGATATTTCCTAATTTTTGGGTACATGCGCTAGCCCTGAGGCAAGCTCCCCTTAATTTCAATTAACTCTTTCTTACTTCGATAGAAGTAAAAAGGCGCGAAATTATAATCATAATTCGCGCCTTTAACAACCCTAAAAAGATGGTTTTTTATACTCTTTTATTTTGAACAACTTATGAAGTATTTATCCACAGCTTGTTCAAAAGTTAGAGTTTTAGTCCAGCTTTTCAACTTGACCAAATTCAAGCTCAACCGGTGTTGCACGACCAAAGATCGATACAGATACCTTAATGCGGCTTTTCTCGTAATCTACTTCTTCAACTGTACCGTTGAAATCAGCAAACGGACCATCGTTCACACGAACCACTTCACCCGCTTCGAACATTGTCTTAGGACGTGGAGACTCGCTCGCTTTCTCTAGACGGTTCAAGATAGCATCAGCTTCTTTGTCAGTGATTGGTGCAGGACGATCAGAGGTACCACCAATGAAGCCCATAACACGAGGAATGCTGCGTACTAAGTGCCATGATTCATCATTCATGATCATTTGCACTAATACGTAGCCAGGGAAGAACTTACGTTCGCTTTTACGGCGTTGACCTGCACGCATTTCCACTACTTCTTCAGTAGGTACTAAAACGTCACCAAAGAATTCTTCCATGTCGTGCATTTTAATATGTTCGCGTAACGATTGAGATACACGACCTTCATAGCCAGAAAAGGCTTGAACTACATACCAACGTTTTTTTGGAGCTTCACTCATGAATCAGAACCCTCTACACTCCAGTTGCTAGAGAAACTAAACGGACCATAATGCCGTCAATTCCCCAAAGCACTAGAGACATAACAATACATACAGCTAAAACGATCAATGTAGTTTGCATAGTTTCTTGGCGAGTAGGCCAAACAACTTTACGAATCTCCATACGAGATTCTTTTGCAAAATCGATCGCAGCTTTACCTTTAGTTGTTGTTGCTGCAACGCCTAGTGCGGCAGCAATCAGCACAACTACACCTGCAGCGCGAATTACAACAGACAATTCACCATACAGGTAATTACCCACAACAGCAGCAGCCAACAGTACAAAAGCGACTACCCACTTCATTGTATCTGCTGCACCTGAGCTATCAGGAGTTTCAGCGTTTGCTTTCATAAAACCAACCTGTGATAAGTCTTAAATATAGACGACAATAACCCCGCTGTTGCAGGGCACATTCCTTTGCGTTGCAAAACAACACATCTAACAGTCATTTTAGTTAAAAAGACCGTTTAATTCTTTGCTAAGAGTTAAAATTGATGTCAAAACACCCAACTCTTTTTTCAGCGCAGAAAAAGGGCATCAAATGATGCCCTTTTTACTAGTGGTTCGTCAAATCTTATGCAAAGATTTTAGCTACAACACCAGCACCAACTGTACGGCCACCTTCGCGGATTGCGA